>WRMT01000076.1 GCA_009777005.1 Methanobrevibacter sp.
TAATTAAAAGAATAGGTTTATTTATTAGTTATTGGGTTTTTATAGCTATTGATTAAAAAAAATAAAAGATTTAAATAGCTATTAAAATGGAGGATATTATTTTATTAGCTATTCATCTAAAATTTTTAATGCTTCTTCAATATCTAGATCTTTGTGAACAACTTCAGCAATAGCTTTTGTAATTTTTCCAGGGTTTTTTGCTTGGAAAAGGTTTCTTCCAAATGCTACACCAGCTCCACCAACTTCTAAAGAATCTCTAACCATTTCTAATAACTCTTTATCAGTTTCTACTTTAGGACCTCCAGCTATTACAACAGGAACCAAAGCTCCTTCAACAACCTCTTTAAATGAATCAGGATCTCCAGTATAGTTAGTTTTTATAATATCTACTCCAAGTTCTGAACCTACTCTTGCAGCATGTTTAACTAACTCAACATCATGCTCATTTTTTATTTTCTGTCCACGAGGATACATCATAGCAAGAAGTGGAATTCCCCATTGGCTGCATGTTTCAGCTATAAATCCTAATTCAACTAACATGTCTGATTCTCTATCAGACCCAATATTCACATGAATAGAAATAGCGTCGGCTCCAAGTTGTATAGCTTTTTCAACAGAAGTTACTAATACTTTATTGTTAGGATCAGGACTAAGTGAGGTACTTGCTGATAAATGGATAATAAGACCAATATCTTTTCCATAACCTCTGTGTCCTTGTTCAATAATTCCTTTATGCATTAAAACAGCATTTGCCCCTCCTTTTGAGATATTTTCTATAGTTTCACTCATATTGACTATACCTTTTACAGGACCAATAGAAACTCCATGATCCATAGGAGCAATAACTGTCCTATTAGTCTTTCTATTCATGATTCTTTCCATTCTAATTCTTTTCCCTATCATAGCTAATCTCCTTATAACTTAATAATGAAAATTTTCAAAAAACCTATAGATAACATTAGTTTTTTAAATATTATTTAATAAAATTTTCTAAAACCTTAATTTGACTTTTAGTTTTTAAAAATTATTTTAAAAAAATTTTATAAATATTTTCTGTAAAATTATTAATCAACAATTTTAAAATATGGTATTTGAACAAATAATTATTAATGAATTTGTTATTTAAAATTAAAATGTTAATGAACAAATAATTATCATATAAATCCTTTATTTAAAACTAAAACGTTACTTAATATTTAAAAGTGCCATTATTCTTAAATTTTGTTTCTTATATTTTTTTGCTCGATATTTCTCAACTAATTTTCTAGCAACAATTCTTCCTATTTGAGAAACACCCCAATTTTCATTCCTATACTTTACAATTAAACCATTAGATTTTAAATTACGAATACTTCTTGAAAAGTGCTTCAAATGATCATCAGGCAATTTTTTCTTGAGAGTTTCTTCACTAACATTTTTATTAACTGATATTTTTAACCTTCCCAATTCAGTCACAATAAGAGTTTCATATTCATTTAATCCTTCAATAATTAATTCTGCCTGAAATGAAACATCTTTAGTGGACTTTTTTTCATCCATTTACCCACCTTATACCTCGGGAAGTTCTCCAAATTTAGACTCATAATTTTTAACTTCTTTAGCTAATAAGTCTGAGATTTTTTTGGCAACTATTGGGTGTAAAATGATTTCTCCTACAGCAGTTTTAAATGTTTTTATAGTGCCATCAATAAATTCATCGTTTTTTTCAATTTCTTCATTTACTAGTAATAATCTGAAGTTTAATGGACTAACAGCTACTGCTGCAGCTGTGGCATGAATTTGTGGCATGTCATGTGGTAAAAATAATGATTCAATATTTTTTTTATCATTCTTTTCTTTATTTTTGTCCTTGTTCATTATATCGCCTAGCATATACAAATTTAGGTTTTTAGTAGTGTTTAAACTGTTGTAAAATTAAATATATTGTATCACCTAGCATAAACAAATTTGGGGGAATCAGTAGATGAAATTTCTACCTCGAGAGTTTCAGTGAAAAATGTTGTATCAATAGAATAATCTAAGGTAGGTATATTATAATCAAAGGATTCATTATCTTTCCTTAAAAACTCTTCATTTTCTATTATCCCCAATGCAATAGCTCTAGGATCATTATCATTAAGTTTATATTTATCTTTCTTTCCTTCTTTTTTAACAACCAATCCAATTTGATCTAATTTAGCTATATGAGTATAAACAGTTTTTTTTGATACATCAGCCATCCTTGCTATTTCATCAACTGTAAGATATATCTCTTCTTTAGAAATTAGCTCTTCTAAAATTCTAACTCTAGAATTATTCCCAAAAATCTCTGTTAACAACATAATAATTACCTCCTAAATTAGGCTTTAACCTCTCTTAAGATAATTATATAATACCTACATAATAAAGATTTTTATTTTTTTACACTCAGTTGAAAAAAATTACAATATGTTCTTTTTTTCAAAAACTTAGCTATTGCTATTTTCGGATAAAGATACGTATTAATTAATATATATTTTATCATAAATTTTTAATCATTTTAAATTGATTGCTTTTTAATTTAATTTTTTTTTATGGTGATATTTAATTAAATGAATTTAGCTATAAAAAAAATATTAAGAGTAAGTTAATAAAAATATATTAGCTAAAACAGTTTTATATTACAAATATTTGCTTTTATTTAATTATTCTTTAGATTATAGGTATATTAATCACTCATTTTCATTTTTTTTTATTTCATTTACTTCTTATCCATCTTTTATGATGTAATTAATATTTCTTTTTATTTTCACATTTAATAGTAGTAATTCTTTTAATTTGAAAATAATTTTTTAATATATTTTATGTAAATAGCTATTTTTTCACCAAATATTCAAAGTTTAATAAAATTGAAATATATTATATTACTATATGCATTTATATTAAATAAATTTTGGTATTGAAATTTTCCAAAATTATTCTCTAGAAATTTTCCCATTGAAAAAAGAATGTTGAAATAAAAAGTACATTTTATTCAACGCTGTTAAAATAATACATTTTTAAAAATGGAAGTAATAAAGTTTTTTTAGAAAATAAGAATAAATAAATTATTGTTTTAAAACTATTTGAATAATTCATGCCAAAACTCCCTATTTATATTGATTCCCCTTTGACTAGTTTTTAATTATTTAATAGCTGGAGTCCATAGCTTAAATTCCTGTATTTGTGGAGGTATCCCTTCATTTCCACAAGATTCAAGCCAACCTTCTTTTGATTGAATATTTTCACAAGTTTCACTTGTTTGAACAAAATCAACTAATCCTCTATTTCTAATTATTACATGCTTTGGCTTTAATGTGGATGCCCAAATATAATAAACCTTAAAAACAGTGTCTGGGTGATAACCTCCACCTAAATCAATAGCTAAAACATCACATTTATTAATTATTTTAGTGACTTGTTTTATTGTTTCATGAAGACGAACATCTCCATTAATGAATTTTAAGTTAGGATAAATGAGTTTTAAATTGTTCATTTTTGGTGTTGCTTCAGGACTCTTGTCTAAACATATTATTTTCCCGTTTTCAACTTTTTCAGCTATTAATTTGCTGGTTCCTCCAACATGGCATCCTAATTCAACAACCACATCATTTTCATTTAGAAGCTTATCTAATATCTTTCTATAAATTTTTATATCATAGCTAATCTTTATCATTATTATTCCTTTTACTTATTATCTAAAAAAACTTTTTTAATCTATTTTTATTTAGTTTAATGAGCTTATAAACTATATTAAGGATAATCTATTAATTTTAGTAATTATTTATAATCTAATATATTATGAAAAATCGATTGATTAATAGAAATAATAATTTTTATAATAACTCATTATAACACTTTAATTCCATTATTATCTATTTTTGAAATAATAACCTCATCTATATCCAAGGAAGGATCGTTTGAAAATGCAAATGCAGTATTTCCAAGCATAGCCATTGAAGCACCTAATGTATGTTTATTCATTTCATTAACTATTTCTAAAACATCATCATTGATTAGGTTTGTTTTTTTTGCAAATTCAAATGAATATTTAAGGAAATTTTCTATGCTAGGTTTAACAACAAATTTTTTTTGAATAGCTACTCCAATTTCATTTATCTTCTTTTGATGAATAGGATTTTGAATTATACTCCCAGTATCTATTTTTCCAAGGGTTTTTGTAATTACATAAATATTAGCTAGTTCTTTTTGAGTTCCAATGGATTTTACTTTCCCAATTCCAGGAAATCCTGGTTTTTTTCTCACAACAATTCCTTTTGATGTTTGGGCTATAACATCACCTAATCCACTTCCTAATTCTATTTCAGCTCTATGAGCATATTGGTTTGCCCGTTTAAGTGAAATATCTCCATTAAATAATTTAAAAAAACCAGTAGCTACTCCTAATGCAGATGAAGCAGATGTTCCAAAACCAGATCCGACAGGAACATCTATTTTTAAATCAATTTTCATGCCTTCGTTGATTTTAAAATCTTTTTTTAGCAATTCTAATGTTTTAATAACTATAAATTCATTTTTTTCATCTTTTTTTCCATTGATTTTTACTTCAACCTTGTTCTCTTTTTTCGATGATTTAACTGTTGTTAAAACTCCTTTATCAAGTAATACTCCAGCTCCACATGATCCTTTCTTCAATGGATTATCATTATTAGCTATTGTAAAAAACCCCGTAATATGGGATGGGACAAAAACAGAAACTTTCATTATATCACTATATTAGTAGCTATTCCTTTATTTAATTTAATTCTATTAGATATTATGTATCTTATTATTATTTTATTATTCTTTAATATGAATTTATTATATACTTTTATTAAAATATTTATATCTCTTATTTTAAATGAAATATTATAAATTGTTAATAAGCTAATATTTAATAAAAATATTTAAATGAACTTTTAAAAAAGTATTAATCCTCTTTATTAATAGTAAAATTTAAAATCAATTCTTTTAAGAGTATCAGAATATAATTTACAAATAAATAATTAATATCCTTTTATTAAAAAAGTTTTAAAACATTATTTACAAATAAATAAATAATATCCTTTTATTAAAAAAGTTTAAAAATATTATTTACAAATAAATAATTAATATCCTTTTATTAAAAAAGTTTTAATATATTATTTATTAATAAATAATTAATATCAATTTTTTAAAAATTTTCAGAATTTTAGTTATTAATAAGAAAAGATTTATTTATAATTTTTTTTAAATAATCAATTAATTATTTAAATTGTTCAGATATATGAATCTTATAATAATTTTAGATATTATTAATTTATAAATTAATTTAATTAGGAGAAGTTCTTTTGAAAAGAATAGATTTACATATGCACAGCTTATTTAGTGATGGAGAATTACTTCCATCTGAAATAGCTAGAAGAGCCCAAGTATTAAATCATGAGACAATAGCTATAACAGATCATGTTGATTCTTCTAATCTTGGAGCTATATCAAAAATTATTGAAGCAATAGATGATATAAATAATAACTGGGATATTAATGTGGTTCCTGGAGCTGAAATAACTCATGCTCCTGCTGAAGTGATTGACAAACTTGCAAAAAAATCAAGAAAATTAGGAGCTGAAGTTGTCCTTGTACACGGTGAAACATTAGCTGAACCCGTTGTTGAAGGAACTAATTTAGCTGCTGTTAAATCTTCAAATGTTGATATATTAGCTCATCCTGGACTTATAACCATAGAAGAAGCAGAAATAGCTAAAAAAAATAATGTTACTTTAGAACTAAGTGCTCGTAAAGGGCATTGTTTAGCTAATGGTCATGTTGCTTGTATAGCTAATGAAATTGGAGTTGATTTAGTAATAGATACTGATACACATTCTCCAGGAGATTTAATTACTTTTCAACAAGCTCAAAAAATAGGTTTTGGTGCAGGTTTAACCAAAGATAAAGTCATAGAAGCTTTAGTTGATAATCCAAAAAAAATATTAGAAAAACGTAGTTCTACATAATTCTATGAAAGCTGTTTAGCATCAAAAATATATGAAAATAGGCACTGCTGTAAACTTTAGATTTTTTCTTGGTTATGTGGGATTTAAATTATTGGAATTGTAACACTTTGTTTGTTAGGTAGGTATTGTTTTTTTCTTTTTTCGCAGGATTTTCTTGTATTTTTTGATAATTTTCTCAATTTTAATCTTTTAAATGTTTTTTTTGTCGATGGCTTTCGCTAAGGATAGAGTCTTTTTGGTGAGGAGATTATAAACTATTTTTTTTTAGAAGCTTCTTCGGTTGTTACTTCGGTTTTTCGTGGGATATGCTTTTTTTGGTTTTCGTGGGCTTTTTTTGGTGCTTTTTTGTGTGTATTGTCTCGATATTTCCTCAATGAATATTTTTAATTTTTTTCTTTGCTGATTTTCATCAGGTAATCTGGTTATTTCAACTATTTCCTCTTTAAAAATCCCTATGGCAGTGTTTTTATTGATTTTTTTTCTGGGGTTTTTCGCACGTTCATTATTATTTTTTCTTTCTCTTTCATCCAAGAGTTTCTGTGCACTGTTTTCCATGTCAGTTATTATGTTATATGCTAGCATTTGAGAGAGAAAGTCTTGATATACTGTTATTTCTTTATAACCACTAATATTTTCAATATATAATGAGTTTTTTAAAACATCAAATGAAACTTCTATTCCCCATCTTAAGTCATATAATTCGTTTAAATCCGTATATATGAAGGTTTTTTTGTCTAAATTACTTATTAAATGTTCTTCTTCTCCTGAAGGTAGGACTATTTTGGTAACTCTTAGATTAATTTTTCCTATTTTTAAAAGTTTTTCTTTTATTTCCTGATTTTTTATATGGTTAACTCTGGATTTAGTGATATTTATATCTATGAATTCGTCATTTGTCTTCATTTTGCTTTTTTCATTTTTATAAGAGGTTTTTTTCACTCTAAATAAGAATTTTTCATTTTTTTCAATTAATTTTGTGAAAAATTCTAGGGATGGAAATCCTCTATCATAAATTAAAATCCTTGGTTTATCTTTTAAATATTTTAAGTCCCATAAATTTTCCATATTACGGTTCATTAACTCTTTTTCACTAGTTTCATATTCATCAATCTCTAAATCTATGAGGTATTTATTCAAACAATCGTAAAGTGCTGTGGAATTAACTGCCACAGATGTTATTTTAAGGAATTTATTTTTAATTCCTCCAAAAAATGAGAGTAATGATTTTTTATAGGGTAGCGTGCATTTACTTCCATCACCAGAGAGTATTAAATGATTTTTCATTGTCTTAACTTCATCACTACCGTAAAATTCTTTTAAATGATAATCTTTTAAATTTTTAAACACATGGGGATTTAATTTATCTCTAGATTGTGAAAAAGCCTGTTTCGTGACACTAATTTCCTTTATTTTTTTGAAAAAATTACGGATTTCCATATAAAGTGATAAACCATGATTATTTAAATGAATTAAAATCATATTTTGAAAATTCAAAGGACTATCACGTGTAAATGCTCCTTCATAGATTCTACCCAATTCCACAGCTTCTTCACTAGCAATGTATATAAACAAATTTACAATTCTATTCATTGTTCCCAACATTTTACCCAATTCACCTTTTATAAAATCTTTTATAAAAAAAAACACATTCCTGTATGATTATTAGTGTGTTATAGCATATATATTTATAGTATAAAAAACACATAATTTTCATATTATGAAAACTAAAAAAGATGAAACAGAAAAAATAAATATCCCCAACGAAAAACACTCCATAGAATTGTTTAGAAAAATAAGATGGTCAGAAGGAGTATATTGTCCAAAATGCCACACATTTCATGTTGAAAAAAGAGGACCACAAGGAAGAATACATAGATACCAATGCAAAAAATGCAACAACAATTTCAACGACTTCACCAACACCATATTCCACAAAAGCCAAGCACCCATAGGAACAATGTTCTACATACTATTCAACATGAAAAACAAAAACACCACCACACTATCCCAAGAAACAGGACTAACCAGACAAACAATCTACAGAATAAAAAAACTATTCAACAAAAAAAAATAAAGGGAAAAAAAAAATATAAGGAAAAATAAATAAGAAAAACCCAAACCAAACAATTAATCAATAAAAAAAGCTTAAGTTTATAGCAGTGGATATTTAGTATAATTTATAAATAAGAATAGATATTAATTAATCGTGTTTTAAGTTGAGTTTTAGGTGTAGCTATTGTTTTTAATTGTGTTTTTATTTGAGTTTTAGGTGTAGCTATTAATTATACAAAATTTTTTATTTAAGCTAGTTTTAAGAGATTATAAGATTATCATGTCAACTAAAGTTAAATCAGCTGAAGATCTTCCTAAAAAGCCTGGAATATACATAATGAAAGATTCTGATGATAAAATAATCTACATTGGAAAATCTAAATCACTAAAAAATAGAGTGAAATCATATTTCAAAGATAAGTATGATAGTCCAAAAACTCAAATTCTAATGAGTCATTTCAATAGCTTAGAATACATAATAACAGATAGTGAAAAAGAAGCTTTAATTCTCGAAGCTAACCTAATCAAAAAATATAGACCAAAATACAACATTCGTCTTAAAGATGATAAAAGATATCCTTATGTTAAAATTACTGATGAGGATTTTTCAAGACTAATTATCACAAGAAATATAGGAAAAACTGGTAGCTACTTTGGTCCTTTTACAGATGTAGGATCTGTTCGTCAAACTGTAAAATTTTTAAAATCATTATTTAAGATTAGAACATGCAGGAGAATGGATGGACCATGTTTAAACAACCAAATAGATCTTTGTTATGGACCTTGTGATGGGAATATTCCAAAGAAAGAATATAAAAAATCAATAGCTAAAATCGACCTATTTTTCCAAGGAAAGTATTCTGAAATTATTGAAAATCTTGAAATAGAAATGAAGGAAGCTGCTTATGAACAAAATTTTGAAAAAGCAGCTGTGATTAGAGATCAAATAGCTTCAATAGCTGAGGTTATGGAAAAACAATTTGTTGATTTTACAGATGAATTAGATCAAGATATAATAGCTTGCTCTTTTGATGTGGATTCAGCTATTGTTGTGGTAATTTCAATTAGAAATGGTAAAATAAATGGAAAAGATGACTTTTTAATGGCAGGAACAAAAAATAACAAGGTAAATGAAGTTGTAGCTGCATTTATACAACAATACTATGGGATTAATCGTCATATTCCTAAAGAAATTATTTCAGAAGTAGCTATTCCAGATAAATCTGAAGAAAAATTAATAATTAATTGGTTAAGTGATCTTCGAGGGGAAAAAGTTGAAATAACAGTTCCTGAAGATGGAGCTAAGCTACGTTTACTTAGAATGGCTTCTAAGAATGCAGATGTAATTAAAAAACAAAAGAAAAAAATGCAAAATGCCATGATTGAGATTAAAAAATATCTAAAACTTGAAAAACTTCCAAGAATTATTGAAGGATATGATGTTTCAAACATTTCAGGAAAATTAGCTGTAGGATCTAAAGTTTCGTTTTTAGATTCTAAATCAAATAAAAAACAATATAAAAGATTTAAACTGAAAACTCCAGGACCAGATGATTATGGAATGATGAGAGAACTTCTTAAAAGACGATTAAAATCATTAGCTAAATTAGAAGATGGAAATAATAATAAAAATAATAAGGATAAAATTAGTGATGAAAAAAATGAAGAACCTAATTTAATATTGATTGATGGGGGTAAAGGACAATTAAAAATAGCTACTGAAGTTTTAAAAGAGTATAATCTTGAACATATTCCAGTAATTGGACTTGCTAAAGAATTTGAAGAAATATTTATTCCACAAAGTCAAAACCCAATTATTATCCCAAAAAACAATGAAGGTTTACAACTACTTCAAAGAGTTAGAGATGAAGCTCATAGGTTTGCAGTTACTTATCACAGAAAACTCAGGTCAAAAGCTATTGAATGTTCTGAACTGGACAATATTAATGGTATTGGTAAAAAAAGGAAAATAAACTTATTAAAACATTTTGGAGATATTGAACATATTAAAAATGCAAGTATTGATGAAATAGCTAATGTTAAAGGATTGAATAAAAAAGTAGCTAAAGTTGTTTATGATAATTTTCATTAAGTTTATAATTCAAATTTCTTAATAGGCTTATATTCAATTTGCTTAGTAAGTTTAAAATTTATCAAATAGTCATTAAAATCGGATTAAATATTAATAATCTGTATCATATTGTAGAAATCTGTTTAAAAAACTGAAAATTCTTAAAAATAAAAAATAAAGATATAACTAACATAATACGCATTGAAAAAATACAAAAAAATTATTTTATAAATTCTAGTTCTCTATCAATAACACAAATAGCATTATCTCTTAAAACTGTTTTCTGAGCTTTGTGCCTTCCAGATTTAACTATTACTTTAATTTTTGCAATTTTTCTAGCTTCCACTCGGATAATGTTTCCTTTGATAATGTCGCCTTTTTTTGTATAAACAGGCATTATCTATACCTCTTTTATTCTCCCTTCTTTTATTAATTCATCAGTTATATTCACTACTAATTCTATATCAAGTTCTAAATCATCTGCTACATCTGACATGAAAGCTTTATTATATTTTTTGTAGTATCCTAATATTTCTTTTTTAGCGGTATCATAATCTATATCTCTTAATTTAATAATTTTAATAGCTTTTAATCTTTCCCTAACAGCTTCTCTTAGAAAATCAGAACTATTTAAATACAATCCCGCATTTACAAGGTTATCTATTTCTTGTACTTCATTTGGGGTTAATTTTGTTGAAAGAGTTTTAGCAGCTAATTTTTCAGTAGATAACATAATCTAATAGTATATATATTTACATATAAAACCTTTTCTTTAAAAAAGAATAAAAAGTATATGGAAAATAACAGTTTTCTGATACAAACTTTAAAATATCTATCCCATCATTAAAACCATAAATAATGTTTTTAAGTAAGATTATCAATCCATGAAGAATCATAATTTTTGCATATTTCATGAGTTTTTTTTTTTAGTTATTTACAGGATGGGAAATAATTTTTTGGTTTTTTTTGTCAATGTTTTTTATGCACATGCGAGATTTTTTGTTGAATTTTTTGGAATTTGGTTTTGGGGGTTGTTTTTTGTTTTTATTTTAGGTGTGTTTTTCTTGTTTGTTTGTGTGTTTTTCTTGTTTTTGTGGTTGTGTGTTAGTTTTATGTTGTGTGCTAGTGTTATTAAATCTAGGTCTGTTTGGTTTTTGGCTTGATCTTTGGAACGCATGGTTGTCCATCCTAGGTTATGT
>WRMT01000077.1 GCA_009777005.1 Methanobrevibacter sp.
TTCATTTTTAATTTTAATTTAAAATATTTTATATTTTTCTTATAATAAAATTATTAATATTTATTTTTAAAATTAAAATTATTATTAATATATTTATTAGAAATAAATTGATATTTTAACAAAGCATTAATTACAATTTTTCCATTCATGACTATAAATTTAAAATGATTTAAGAAATTATTATTAAAAAATATTTTTTTTAAATGTTGAAAATATTTAGTAATATATTAATAAAAGGAGATTTTTATGTTTTCTCTGAGTTTTTTTGATATGCTCTGTTTTTTTCATTTCTATACGCTTTAAAAACAGCATAAGTAATTCCAAGGATCAATGGTCCTAAAATAAACCCAGTTAATCCAAAAACAATAGGACCTGATAAAAATCCAAGTAGCAATATTAAAGGATGAATATCCACATATTTACTCGAAAGAGCTGGTCGTATATACATATCACTTAAACTAAGACCAAATCCAAAGAATAAAACAATGATTGCCCTAATATAATTTCCAGATAATATATCAGATACAAAAAGTATGGTATAAATAGGCCATGGTCCTATAATAGGGATTAATTGGCAAATACCAGTTAAAATTCCTAAAAACAGAGCATATTCATATCCTAAAAGATAGAACCCAACAGCACCCATAATTCCAATAATAAGTCCTGTTAAAAAATGACCATAAAATATGCTTTTTAAAACAGTTTTAATCTCAATTATCATGTTAAAAAAAAATTCTTCTCTTTCTTCTGGAATAAAAGAAAACAAAACCTCTTTAATTTTATGCCCATCTCTTACAAAATAGAAAATAGAGAATAATAAAACAAATATTTCAAGCATAATAATAGGTAAAGATTTTATAAAGAGAAGAAAATAGCTAAACACCATTTTCACTAGATCATTTATTATTTGATTAATCGTTGTTGAAATAGCTGCTGCAAAGGACTGTATTTCAGATGGTAAGTAGCTATTGATTATATTTTCATCCTGATTAAAATCAAGAGAAATCTGATTAATAGTCAGAAAAGAATAGGAAAAATCCATTATAACCAAAACTGTATAGGTGAAAATCAAAATCAAAGGAATTACTACAAGAATTATACTTATTATAGTCGAAATAGAAGAAAATTTTATTTTTGATTGAATTTTATTAGCTAATGGTCTAATTCCGTAGGCAATAACAATTCCCAGTACTAACATATTTAAAACTGGCATTAATACAATTAATGAAATGATTAATAGAATAGCTAATATAAATAAAGGTGATTCGATTGTTTTTTTAAGTTTATTCTTCATTTTTACACAAATAGCTATTTTAAAACATATTATATAAATAATAATTTTCAAGAGCCAAAAACTTTACTTCCTCAAAAAATCCATAAAAAACACAACTCATTTAAGAATATAGCTATAGTTTAAGTCCTAGCTATTTTTAATTAACTATTTTTTTATTAAGTAAATAGTCTATAAATTAATTAATATTGATATAGCATTAGTTTACAGGGAGGAACCAGTGAAAAAAAGAGAATTATAGGAAAATAAAGAGTTATGAATATTTTTTAAGACAACTATGATTGATTAGATTGCAATTTCTATTTTATCATAATTTAAAACAGGGATTTTACTATTTTTAACTCCTTTTTCAAAACTAATTAAACCCTCTTTAGCTAAATGATTAATTTTATTTGTGGTATTAGCTGGATCTTTTTTTATTTTCAAAGCTATTTCTCTAATACTTCTAGGTTTTCCATTTTTAATAAAGTTTAATATCTCTAGTTCATTTTCACCAATATTTAAATTATCAGTAATTATAATTTCTTTCACTTTTATAGGTTCTTCAGGATCTTGTAATAGTAGTTTCCAATTATTCAATTCAGCATATAATATATTTTCATGTGTTTTTTCTAATTGTTTTTCTAGTCTTTCCATACTTCCATATTTAGCTTTCATTATTTGGTCGTATTCATCAGTAGTTTGTTCTTTAATTAATGTTAACATCATTATTTCAACTCTTCTATTATTTTATCTAATTTTAATCCTTTGTTTTTATTAATGTGAGATATAAGTATATTTAGGTTTTATTTTTGTGTATCGTGTTTTATTTTTATTTCTTTTCCATGTTCTTTAGGGTCTGGGTGTATATGTCCTCCTTTACCATGATAATCATCTAATACTATGTTATCTCCCATTATAATTAAGCTCCATCCTCCAGTAGCTTTTACTATGTATATGCTTTTTCCTTGAATGTGTAATGTTGTTTGTTCCTTGCCCATATATAGTAATATATTACTTATAACATATAAATATATTGTAAAAAAATACATTATTTAAAAAATAGTGTTTTGTTTATTTTTCATTTCTTTAATGAAAGTTTAAAATATTCTACTTTGCTTTTTCCATAGCTATTGTTAAGATAATTTAATTTTTTCTATTTTATTTCAAACATAATAATAAATCAAAACTTAAAAATTCTTTTTACTGCCAGAAGAATCTCTATGGTACTTTCCAAATTCTTTAATCTTTTTTAAATCCTCAGATGAAAAAACTGGACCTTCAACACATACTCTCCACCCAGCATCATCAAGACAACATTGTCCACAGAGTCCCATGGCACATTTCATATACCTCTCCATGGAAAACTGTGCAGATATCTCATGATCTTCAAGCAAATTAAAAGTTCCTTCCATCATTAGCTCAGGTCCACAAACTACTGCCATATCATAATGGTTACTTTCAAGCAAATCAATAGTTCGATGAGTTGCAAATCCCTCATAACCACAAGTACCATCATCAGTACATGTAAAAATATTTGCCCCTAATTTTGATAATCTTTCTTCAAATAATAATTCACTTTTTGTTACTGAAGCACTTATAACATGGACTTTAGCTGCTTTTTCTCTTGCATATTCAACAAAACAAGCTATAGGTGCCATTCCAACTCCTCCACCAATAGCTAAAATAGTTTTATCTTTGTCACTTTCTTTTAATTTAAAACCATTCCCATAAGGTCCTCTAATCCCTAATCTATCCCCAATATTAAGATTATGCAAGTTATTTGTAAATTCTCCAACATTTTTAACTGTAACTCCAATTTGATTATTTACTTTATCAATGAAAGAGATAGACATAGGTTTTTCATCAACTACTTTAGAAAAACTCCAAATCATTACAAATTGACCAGGTTTTGGTATTTTTAGCTCTTTCATGTTCCAATCAAATATAAATGTTTTTATAGAATCAGTTTCAGAAATTATTTCTTTAATTTCTAAAATTTTGTAATTGTTTATATCTATTTTATTCATTTAATCACAGCTATAATAATTAGTAGATTATTTTATCATTGAGTTTAATTGTTTTTAATGTGATAAAACTGTTTTTAATCTCATTGTTTCACTTTCATACTATTCACAATTTCTTCAATAAGATGATTATCATATCCATGAGGTGTTGTGATAGCATATCCTTTTCCATTAAAGTTAAAATAATAGGGACTAACAGATTCAATAATATCTTTATAGACAGATACCCCATTTAGATTAAAAAGACTCTCACCACTTAGCTCTAATGTATTATTATATTGCATAAATCTAATTGTTCTATTATCTTGATCTTGTAAAATTATCAAATAGGAAATTGTTCCATTAGTTCCATTATTTAAATCATTAGCTATAATTACATTAGCTATTTCTTTATAAGATCCATTCACATAGCTATAGCCGTTAGGAGTTTTAAAACTTATATCTCCAAGTTCAATTGTTTGTTGACTATATATTGATCTTATATACTCCATTCCAACAAATGACGCCACTATTGTTAAGATACAAAATATAGCTAACAATTTAGTTTTTATTTTTTCATCCATATTAACTCTCCTAGGTTTAAGAGTTACTTATTAAATTAATATCAAATTAATAATCATTTATACAACTATAAAATATAAAATATCCTTAAAAACATTAATCAAAGATAATATACATTATCAAAAGATTTTATTCAAGTTAATCATTATGGGAATATCCTGTCATTTCACAGGTAGAGTTAAAATCATTTTGAATCATAAATTTCTTCAAACCAGTAGCTATTTTAGAGAATATTTCCACTCCTTCATACATAATTCCAGTGCCAATTTGAATAGCTGATGCTCCAGCATATAAAAATTCTACAACATCTTTATAATTCCTAATTCCACCAACACCAATTATTGGAATATTACAAGTTTCATAAACATCCCAAACACATTTTAAAGCTATTGGTTTAATAGCTGGTCCACTCATTCCACCAAATTTGTTTGAAAGAATTGGAACTCCAGTTTCTATATTTATTTTCATTCCAGGTCCAAGAGAATTGATTAATGTTATTGCATCTGCTCCACCAGTTTCTGCAGCAATAGCTATTTCATTAATATTTGTAACATTAGGAGTTAGTTTAGCTATTATGGGAATTGAAGAAGATTTTTTAACAATTTTAACAATTTTTTCTGTTAAATTTGGATCTTGACCAATAGCTGCTCCACAGCCACTCATAGCATGAGGACAAGATACATTAAGCTCAATCATATCAACTAATCCTTGTATTTCTTTACTAATATATGAAAACTCTTCTGGAGTTGAGCCATAAATTGAGGCAATAGCTATTCTAGGGTTATTTTCATGTTCTCTTTTAACCAATTTAAGTTCTTCTTTAAATAAATCAAGTCCAGGACTTGAAAGCCCTATTGCGTTAATTACTCCTCCTTCAACTTCAGCCATAGTAGGATTTTTATAACCATAATTGGCTTCTTTAGAAAATGATTTTGTAACCACCCCTCCTGCTCCAGAATCTAAAATCCAATTCATTGAGGATGCAGTGCTCCCCATGATTCCTGCAGCTAATATAAGAGGATTTTCAAATTCAATCCCACATAATTCTGTTTTTAACATAATAATACATCCTTTATATGCTGATTTTCATAAATGTCAGAAAAATCATGAATAATAATTAAATTATAAGCTTAAAAAAAGAAAATAAGGTAATTGTAATTACAATTTCAGAGATTATTCCTATTTATAGTAGTATTGGTAAAATAGATAAATCTTCACATTCACTAATATCTTCTACAAACTTTCTTGTTTCCTTTTTTATGAAATAATTTAAATATTTGGAATAATATGTGTTTTCTACAAATTTTTCAAATTGTATTTCATTAAATCTTTCTATTTTATTGAAAACATGAGGTACAAGATTTTCCACTGATTTAAATGAGGAAGATAAACTTCTGTGTCTACTGGTCCTGCTACGTTTTGGAATAGTATCATAAATGTTAGATACTATAATATATATTAATTCACAATCATATAATAAAAAATTCATTACTTCATCAACATTATATCCATGATTGTGAAGTTCTAATAAATGAGGGATGATGCAAAATATGGTTTCTAGTGGTTTTAATCTTAAATCATGAGATTTTTCTATATTGAAATGAGATTTAATGTAATTAAGTTTTTTGTTATATTCATTGTACAATTTTTCATTTTCTTTTTTAAGTTTTTCTAGAAAATTATCGAAAATCTCTTTTTCAGATTTTTTTGCCAAATCAAACCTTTTAAACTCGATTATATAAATTTTAAATCCACCATTATACCTTTTTTTACAATCTATCCCATCTGTACTAGAATAATTGGATTTAGTCTTTTTTTCACAGACATATTCACACATATCATCCATGGAAAATATTTTACTATAATTTTCTATAAAAGGAATATTATTTGTGCTGATGGATATTTCAGCAACAGTTTTATGATAATCATCCTTTAGCTTATAAAAAAAATATTCTAAAATTTGCTCAAAAGTTAAATTCATAATACCACATATAATTCATAATAAATTGTCTACTCTAAGGTCGTCTATTATATCATAAGGCTTACCTAGCTCATCATGAATTTTTTCAATATTAAATCTGTCAACTTTTTCCATATTGAACATATTGTTTTCATGTTCTTTCAATAGATAAAAATTAGTATAATTCTCAATTTTATGCTTTTGGGAAAAAACTTCAATTGCTTCAATAAATTGAGGACTATGAGAATTAATATAAAAATGAATCTTATATGTTTTAGCTATCATAACAATTGCTTTAGCAAATTCCACTATCCAGTTAGGATGTAAATGCACTTCCGGTTCATCAATGATAAAAAAACTATTATCCTCTAATTCTTTATCTAATAATAATTGAAGAATCCCCAAATTTTTAATTCCAGAGGATGTGTTATCCATATCGAAGGTTTGATTATCGGATTGAAATTTAAAATTTCCATTTTCATCATCGAAATAAAGGTATCCATTAATGATGTTACGAATCATGGCTCCAGGTGACAAATCATCTCTTCCATTCCCATTGGTAAAATCCCATTCTATTTCCGATTTCTGTGATATCTCAGTAGCTAAGGAATTTTGATGATGAAGAGGAAATTGATCCTTGAAATATATTTCTTTAAAATCATTATCATAAAAATCTAATATAAATGGGGTTTCTAAATAATAAACTTCCCCCATTTGCACTAAAGATGATTCATTAATTTTTCCAAATAGACTAACCTCATTTCGTTTAATATTTATAATGGATCCATATTGAGAATTATAAAAATTTACATTAAAAACATCTTCGCCATTTTCTTCATCATTCAGTGTCTTAAAGATTCCTAAACTACTCCCTGTAAATTCTGTTTTTAAAATAATAGTCAAAATCTCTAAAAGCCTTTCTTCTAAATCATGATACTTTAAATAAGCATTTTTAACACTTTCTAATTTTATTAAAACAGAACTAGGTTGTTTATCTTCAAATTCAAGTAAACGTGTGATTTCTTCAATTATATTCAAAATATTTTGATTAATTCCAGCTTTATCAAATAATAGTGCACGGTAATTTTTTAGTTTTTTAATTAATTCTCTTAAATTATCATTGGAAAATATATTTTTAGAATCTGATTCATTACTTTTATCAGAATGTGAATTTCTCACAACTGAATCATCTAATGTCAATATTGCATCCAACACCATGAATTTATTATCAAACCTTT
Source organism: Methanobrevibacter sp. (assembly GCA_009777005.1). GTDB lineage: Archaea > Methanobacteriota > Methanobacteria > Methanobacteriales > Methanobacteriaceae > Methanorudis. The sequence goes on from WRMT01000077.1 coordinate 7,057, forward strand.
CAAGTGCTGTGATTAAAGAAGAGATGTTATTCGAAAATTCTTTTTTGTATAATCTATCTCCTTCATTTGAAATGGTTGATATTACTGTGTATAATATTTTACTAATTGTAGTTTTACCAGTTGAATTTTTACCAGCAATTATATTAATATGTCCATTATTCCCTTTTTTTAAGTCTAATACTCCAAGTTCAATTAGAGCATGGTTTACTAAACCAACTTTTTTAATTTCAAGAATAAGACTATCATCCATTATAAAACCAACTTTATTTTAGAATATACTATTCATATTAAATAAATTATTAATAATATTTTATAAAAATATACAATTAAAAATTTGTTTAAATATACTATTTAAACTTATTAGTTTATTGTATTAATTTTTTAAATTTTAATATTATTTATTAAGGTTTCATATGTAATACTTTTTTAGTTTTTATTGTTCTTTTTTTCTTTTTTCCATGAATATATTTCTTAATTTATTAAAAAAATTTATTTATAATTAGTTAATTTATTAAATGAATTAAATGTTTGTAAAAGGATAATAATTGAGTCAAGAGATTATAGAGAAAAATAGAAGTGAATAATTATGATCTCTTGACTCACAATATATATTTAGTTGATAATGTTTAATATGAATTTAGATAGAGCTTGAGAAAACTATTATCCCTAAATTTTTTAATAAGTTAAAATGTGAAAATCTATTTGAAAAGAAAATTTATTATTGAGTAAAATAAAATAATATTATGGAATCTTATATTACTCATTGTATAGCTGGATTCATTGCATTTGATGAAAATTACAATATAATTAGCTACAAACTATTTAAAGAAGAGGAAATACCTCAAAAAATAATTGAAATAAATCAAGGAAAATTAGTTTCAGAAGAAAAAGACTTAATAGAAACTATAGCTGATGATTATGATACAATAGCTATTGAATCAACTAATATGATTTCAAAATACAAAGAACTTAAAAATCATGAAAAGATTCATCTTAAAATTCCGAACTCTGGAGGAGAGTATCTAAGGGAAAATTTTGAAGATATATTAGCTAAAATAGAATTTTCTTCCTCTTTGGAGCTTAAAAACGAATTGATAAAAAATTACACAAAAATAGCTAGATTAAAAATGAAAGAATCTTCTGAAGAAGAAGATAAACTTCTTATTCAAGCTATAAACTCTATTGATGAACTTGATGAATCAGTCAGTAAGTTAATAGAAAGAATTCGGGAATGGTATACAATATATTTTCCAGAGTTAGATATAATTCAAAATAATGAGAATTACATAAATTTAATAGCTGAAATAGGATCAAGAGAAGAAATTATAGCTAGTACTAATGATTCATTTAAATTAGGCATAGATATTAGTGATGGAGCAGATATTGAAAATGAAGACTTAGAAATAATCATTGATTTTGCTAAATCTATTCAACATTTACAAAAATCGAGAAAAAATATAGAAAAGTATATAGATTCAAAAATGGATAAAATAGCTCCAAATTTAAAGAATTTAGTTGGAGCATCATTAGGAGCTAAGCTTATTGCACATGTTGGAAGTATAAAAAAATTAGCTACTTATCCCTCTGGAACTGTTCAAATTATCGGAGCTGAAAAAGCTTTATTTAGACACTTAAAAACTGGAGAAAGACCTCCTAAACATGGTTTAATTTTCCAGCACCCAGAAGTTAGAACTTCACCATGGTGGGTTAGAGGGAAAATAGCTAGAACATTAGCTTTAAAAATTTCCCTATCAGTTAGAAAAGATGTTTTTTCAGGAAACTTTGATTCGAACATAAGCAAGGATTTCTTAGAAAAAGTTGAAAAAATAAAAAAAGATAATCCTTTTCCAAAAAAAACAAAAAAAAGAAGAGAAGAAGAGAGAAAAAATAGCTATTTGAAAAAATCAAAGAAATATAAGAAAAAAAAGGTTAAAAAGAAAAGAAGAAAAAAATAAATGAACTTTTAAATAACTATTATTAACCTAATAAAACATTTTTATTTTATAAATTTTTTTTATTATTATTTTTTTATTAAATATTAATTTTTAATAATCAATTTAGGAAACATGCCTAAAAACTTTATTTCCTTAAACTATATTCCTTAAAATTTAAAATTAAATTATTATAATTAAAGTTTAAAATATTAACAATAATGATTAACATGAATATTTATTTAAAAGAAGATCAAATAGCTACTGAAAATTTAATTCCTGGAAAGAGAGTCTATGGTGAGCAGCTATTTGAAGAAAAAGTAGTAACTACGGATAATTCAAACAAAACCATCAGTGAAATTGAAACTAAAGAAATAGAATACAGGATTTGGAACCCTCGCAGATCTAAATTAGCTGCTGCTTTTTTAAATGGTTTAAGCAAATTAAAAATAGCTAATGACTCAAAAATTTTATATTTAGGAGCATCTGCTGGGACAACTGTCTCTCATATTTCAGATATAGCTAAAGATGGTTTAATATATGCAGTTGAATTTTCACCAGTGAGCATGCGAAAACTAAATAGATTATCTGAAAATAGACCAAACATAGCTCCTTTACTAGCTGATGTGACAAAACCAAAAAAATATCTTAATTTAGTTGAAAAAGTAGACTTCATATATTGTGATGTAGCTCAGCCAAATCAAACTGATGCTTTTATAGAAAATATCAAGCTATTTTTAAAAGAAGATTCTTTAGCTATGATAATGATTAAATCAAGAAGTATTGATGTTAATCAAAAACCACAAAAAGTTTTCAAACAAGAAGAAAAGAAGTTAATAGCTAAAGGACTTGGAGTGATTGAAAAAGTAAAGCTTGAACCTTATGAAAAAGATCACATATGTCTTTTAGTTGAGGAAAAATTCAAATAAAACAGCAATACCTGAAATTAAAAGATAATAAGAAAAAATAAATACATATAATCTTTATAAAAGAGAATATAATCTTTATTGTGAGTTTTAAATTTAAAGACCAAGATAAATACTAGTTAATAATTTTAAATGTTTATTATAAAATAATAAATTTAGTTCATAGCTATTTTGACAAGTATAAATCATTTAAAAATTTTAAATAGTAAAGTCTTGTATAAAAAAAATACGATTGAAATTACTAGTAAATACCAATAGCTATTAAGTTTTTAAAGAACATTTCTTAATAAAAAAAATTGGACAAAAACTGTAAAAAAGTATTACTAAAGAAAGATTTTTATACTATAAGGTAAATATTATAATTGCTAATGCAATTTAGAAAAAGTTCGCATCATATCCTCTAGGTAATTTCACACTCATAAAAAACTCCACATTGGTAAAAACCTAGAGGATTGAACTTATTCTGTAAAATAACTATTTTTCTTTCTTTTTGTATTATGAATTAAATAACTACTCTTATTTTTACATACTTAATAATGAAATTTCAATAGTTAATTTAATTGAAAAATCATTGGAAAGTAATACTTTTTTAAGAAATATTTACTGTGTCTTTTTATATAATAATTTGTTTTAGTATAATACCTATTGCAACAGGTTTTCATAATTGCTATTTTTTCAATTAAAGAAAAGTTTCACTTTTCTAATTTTAAAAATAAATTTTTTTTTAAAAATTAGGAGCTGACATTTTCCATCTTAATAAAATGTAGCTTAATATGTAAAAAAACCATGATTTTTTAATAAAATTATTAAAAATTTTATAATAAATATTACTTTAATTTAATATAAATAATATTTTATCCTTATTTATCCTAAATGACTTATTTTATCCCAATTTATCTTTAATGACTTATTTTAGCTTTATTTTTCTAGAATGACTTTAAATTAGTTTTTTATAATAATTTTTATAAGAAATATGTGTTTATTTTAATTTAAAAAATATTCAATTTTCAAGTATTTTACTTAATATTTATAAAAGATAAAATTTTTATAAATAATGTTAAAAATCTTTTAAATTAAATTTAAAATAATATAAAAGATTATTATTAAAAAATATCTTTTATAAAAGTTTAAAAAATTTAATAACATACAATAAACTTTAAGATTCAAAATTTTAGTAAAAATAATCAAGACATATTACATAAATTAAAATAAACTAAATTAAAAAAAAAAAAAAAAAAAAAAAATTTAAATAAATCCAAAAACCCATAAAAATTTTTTTTTAGCATTTTTTTTTTTAAAAAAAATTTTAATTTTAAAAA
>WRMT01000078.1 GCA_009777005.1 Methanobrevibacter sp.
ATTTAAAGTAGGTTAAAAAGTTAATTTTTACCTAATCCTGATTCATTAAAATTTTACTTATAGTATAGTCCTAAAAATAAAGTTTTTAATTAATGATAATTTTTAAAAATATTTAAATTCAGTTATTTTTAAATTTAATTTACTATTTTTTCTATTTTTCTAATAATAAAATTATTAATATTTATTTTTAAAATTAAAAATATTATTTATATATTAATTAGAAATTAAGTGATATTTTAACAAAACATTAATTACAATTTTTCCTCTCATGACTATAATAAATGTAAATCATGAACAAATAAGAAAAATATATCCTAATTATCTAATATATATTATTATTAGGAAATTTATATTACATCAAATATTCTTTTAATTATCAAAACTTGACATACTAAAATTAAAAAAAAATAAAAAAACTTTATTACTTTTTTCAAGGAGATACTATTTTTTTTTAAAAAATTTGAAAAAAATCTTAGCTAATGCCATCTCCTCGAATCAAAGACTTTTTCTTAAAATTAGTATTTTTAAGCTAGTTTTTCTAATGTTAATTATTACACACATTTTACGGATTAAATATATTAAATAATATATAAAAAATATTTATAAATAAAATAATTGAAGGAATGATAATATAGTAGATAGTAAACAATTAGCTATTGATTTTGCAAAATCTTTAAAAATTCATCTCTAAATTATGAAAATTGTTTTATTTGGTTCTGTTGCCATAGATGATGTGCAGTAGAATCTGATATTGATGTACTTACTGTTATTAAAAAGTAGGAGATGAATTTGAAATTAGGGATGAGGTCTATGGTAAAACATTTAGGACTGTTCTTGAAACAGGAGAATATCTCTCTGCTAAAATAATCCCAATAATAATCCCACTAAAACATTACGTAAAATATAAAACCTTTTTTTATAGTACTGTAGATAAAGAAGGTGTTGAAATTGAATGAGCAGATATAATAATTTAAAAAAACAATCGAAACATTAGATGATGCTGAATTTAGTTTTTATCATGAACTGTATAATATTTCTATAATCATTCTTATTATGATGTGTTTTATAGGCAATAGCACTATTGCTTAAAAAAGAAGTATAAACTAAAACACAGAGAGTTAATTCATCGATTAGTTAGAATACGTTGTTAAAGGTAATTTTGATGAAAAAATAGCTATAAAACTATCTAGATTGGAAGAAGATAGAAATAAAGTAGATTATGAGTTTAATCTCACCAGAAAAATGAAAGCAGAAATAAACTTAAAAGACATGAAAAAATTCAAAGAATGTAGGAAATTTATCAATTAACTTTAAAAAAAAAAAAAAAGCTAAAAAAATTGTAATTTAAAGAAAAACCCTTAATTTATTGGGCACTGCCAAAATCAACTGGTTGGAACCATTCAAAAGTTCTGTGAATTATAAGTGAAAGTAAATTTAACGATTTTTTCACAAAAGTCTAAAACCCAAAACTAGTGAAATTCGGCAGTACTATTTATTGAGTATTATCTTTACTATGATTTTCTTCAAAATTTTGAGTATTAATAATAGTTAACTATCTTCAAATCTACGCCTATCAGATAATTCCTGCCTTTTACCAGCATTCCACCCTCCAGATGAGGATTTTGCTTTGCCTACTTGTTGAACATATCCTGTAATTCTGTCATACCACTCAACATCCTCACGTTCACCACAAGTTGGGCATTGGTTATTTAATCCTTTCATAAGGGTTTTACACTTAATACAGAAGCTTAATGCAGAGCTATATGCCCAAAATCCAATATCTGACTTTTTAACTATTTTATTTGTTAAACTCATTAATGAATCAGGATCAGAATAAGATTCACCCATGAAACCATGGAATATATGTCCTCCTGGAGTTAAGCTATGGTATTGCTCTTCAATTCTAATTCTATCAATGAACGAAGTGTTTGAATTTACTGGTACATGAGAAGAGTTAGTATAATAGTTTGCTCCTTTTTCACCTTGTACAATAGCTTTATCATGGAATTGGTCCCTATCTAATGTAGCAAATCTATAAGCTGTTGATTCAGCTGGTGTTTGTAGAACAGACCATCTGTATCCTGTATCATTTTTTAATTCTGCTGTTCTACTAGCCATATGCTTTAAAACTTTAATACCAAATTTATTTGACGCAGGATCCTCAATTCCAGTACCAAATAATGACATTAACATTTCATTTAAACCAACAAAACCAAATGATAATGTTGCATTGTTTATTCTGTAATAGGTATCATCTTCAACTTTTTGATCAAGGAAAGGTAGTAAACTATAATCGTTTAAACATTTTAATCCTTGTTCTCTTCTAATGGATAGTGTTTCAATAGCTAAGTCCATATAAGAATCAAGATATTCAAAAACTTCGGATTCATCTCTTGATTGATAAGCTATTCTTGGGAAATTAAGAGTTACATATGCAAGGTTTCCTGTTCTAAAACAATCATTATCCCAATCCCCAGTCCAATCATTTTGCAAACATGTTCTACAACCCATATAATTAGCCATATCACTCCTATAGTCAGGTAACATATTAACAAAATAAGAAGAACCATATTTAGCAGAGAGTTCATGAACCATTCTTAGGTCATCTTCATAGTCTTTTTTTAGTGTTTCTTTTCTAAGGGTGTAGGTTGTGTTGGGGAATAAGTGTGGCTTACCATCAGCATCTCCTTCAAGTAAAGTTTCAGTAAATGCTTTTTGTAATAATCTAACTTCTTCTTCATAATCTCCATAAGTACCTGAAGATAGTCCCTTCGGACCATAAGCTGTTTCCTGCTCTAAGAATTTAGGAACACCAAACTCTAAACCCATACTTGTAAATGGAACTTGAGAACCTCTTGCTGCATAAGCCATGTTAAGATTGTATATTAACATTTGAACAGCTTGTTTAATCTTTTCATAAGAGAGTCCTCTTGCAAATGGTGCAACAAAAACATTCCACAAGGACATTCCCTGTCCTCCAGACATATTTTGTTGTGCTGCAAGCATTATCTCCCCAGTATGATTCATTAAAGTTTCAATATGATTGGGAGGTCCAGCTACTGATGTATGATCCCCTGTGCCATCAACTTTAAGACCATATTTAATAAACATTCTTAAATCATGTTGCATACAATTTAAAGGCCTACCTGCAAAAAATTCCAAATCATGAATATGAATGTCTCCAGACATATGAGCATCAGCTAAGTTTGCAGGTAAGACATGTAAAAGAGCATATTGCTTTAATGCTTCATCTGCAACATATTTATGCACACTTTCAGGATTATGAATCATATTTGCATTATCACGAGATCCATTTTCAATTAAAGAAGTGATATTATAAACAGGAATACCAAGCCTAGTATATTTGCTTCTTAAATCTTCTAAACCATATTCAACTAACTTAGTATTTACAATCTCACGTATCATTGGAGCTGTTAAATACTCTACATTAAGTTTTTTAAGTTCTTTCCAAACATTAGAAGCTATTTCAAAAGCAGTCTCTTGAGAAGCTCCTGTTTCTTGAACCAGTGTATTAGCTATTTTTGACAAATCAAAAGGTTCTATTTTATCCCTTGAAGTTCTAACTTTTAATGCTGTTGTAGCTAAATATTTATTTGCTACTTCTTCATCTATATCAGATAATACTTCATAAACTATTTTTTTGATTTCCTTGGTTGTTATTCCATCATAAGTAGAAGAAGCAACCTTAGAAATAATTTTATCAGATTCAAAATAAGGAGCTTCAACTAATATTAATGATTTGACCAATTTTTCATAGCTAAACCTTTCCATGATTCCATTTTTTTTCTTTACAGAAAGTTCAATATCTTCAAATATGTCATCTACAATTTTTGATTTACCTTGCATTAAAAAACCCCAAAACTTAATCCCAACTGCTTAACCCATTAAAACCAAATAACAAAAACCTAATACCAACTACATAAACCAATAAAAACCTAATACCAACTACATAATCCAATAAAAACCAAACAATAAAAACCTAATACCAACTACATAATCCAATAAAAACCAAACAATAAAAACCTAATACCAACTGTTTAACCCATTAAAACCAATAATAAAAACTTAATCTCTATGGACTACTCATCAAAGCCAATAATAAAAACTTAATCTCTATGGACTACTCATCAAAGCCAATAATAAAAACTTAATCCTATTGATTATTCATTATAGCTAATAATAATATTTACAAAAACTTGTGGAAATAATAATTATCATACTCTATATGAATCAAAAAATAAATAAAAATTTCTATAAAAGAGATGAAATTATTATGTCTAAAATTATATATAAAATTTACTATAATAGTTTATAAATCATTATATCTACTTTAAAATCAAAATTATCATGAAAAAATAGATTTGTAATAATTAAAAAGTATTATTTAGTAATATCTTATGAATTAAACAAAGTTATATAAATCATAGCTCTTGTATAAAATAATTGCTATAATTTAGCTAAAAATTGTCTATTCATAAGAAAATATCTAAAGAACTTTGCTTTGATTTATCACTTTCAAATAAGGAATCTACTCCAAATTCTTGTATTTCTAACCTTTGAGTTAAATAGGGACTTATAGGATAACGATTTACTAAATCTTTTGATATTTCTAAATATTTAACTACTGATCCTTTTGAAACACTTAACATAAGATTTTCTCCACATTTACACTTACCAGTAAGTGGTATTCTTCTATATTTAGAATTACATTTAGCACATCTAACTTTTTGTTTTGAAAAAGCTCTTGAGTTACCCATGATATCCGGTAAAAAATGAGAAGACAGTACTCCTTCTACAACTCCTTTTTGATCCACAGCCCTAATCTTTTCAGCTAAAGCTATTTGAGATTCGACTTTCTCTTTCATAGAAGGTAGTGTTTTATAAAGACATATATTAGGACCAGCATGAATATTTGTGGTATTGTGAGAAAACATTAAATTTTCATATTGTTGTGGAGTTCCAAGGTGCATTGAAACATTATCAACCACATCTAAAGCTTCACTAGGTTTTAAACTCTCTTGAGTTTTATTAAAAAATTCTAATGAAAACTTTTCTAAAACATCAATATTATGAGATTCATCATCAATTTCCTCTGGATCAATTCTTGAAGATAAAACTAATGGTGCATCCATACTCCCTCCACGAGTACTAGGTAAATATGATTTTGAAAAATTGATTAACGCATCCAAAAGTAACATTACAGAATCTTCATCACTATCACAATTTCTTCGTTTAGCTGAATGGAAATAAGGATGAGCATAACAAGCTAATGCATTGGTAAAACCTACAATTCGACCAAGTACTCCTGCAGAAGTATGTGGAGCTAATCCAACAATCAAGTGACCAATTAAATCCTCTTTTTTTTCAATATTGTAAAACTTATCCATTGAATAAAATCTATCCAATAAATCATCCATAAAATTAGCTACATTAACTAGGTATTCACCACAATTTCTACTTACAACAACATCTTGAACTTTTAGCTCAATAACTTGATTAACATTTTGAATTTCATTACCATAAGCATCTTTTTCATATCCCATGGATTTGAGTTTATCAATGGATACTCCTATTTCATAAGGTGTAAAATGTGTTAGTGGTAAATCAGTAGAATCATGTCTTATAGTAGCATCTTTAAAAACAAAAACATCGTTTTTAGATCTGAGTATCCCTTTTTCCAATGGTTCTGGAAGTTTAGATTCAGAAATCATGCCTTTGACTCCTTTAACTTCGTCAACTCGCCTAACTTTTATGTTATCAGCAGCTTTCCTTAAAAGCCCAGACACATTAATATTTTTTCTTCCAGAATTACCAATTACTGTAGGTGAACCACAATGAGGACATAATGATTGAAAAGAGCTTAATTGACAATTAGTACATTTCCTTCTTGAAATATCAATACTAATATTTCCTTTCTTAGAAGCTTCAGCAATAAGTCTTCGAGTTCCACCAGCAGTACCAATTGGGAAAAGCCCATGAGGAGCTGGTCTCATCAATCTTTCTTTAGATTTTTCAGGTCTTCCAACACGAGTTCCAATGTAAATAGGAGACTTGTCCATGATTTTAATATCCGATACCTTATTTAATGCATTAAGAGCATTATCATCTTTATCAAAATCATTAGCTACTGGTTCATTATTTAATTCTTTATTTAAAGTGTTAATAAGTGCATATGCATCATCATTAGCTAAGATAACTTTTAAATCCTTTAACCTATGTGGAACTCCTATAACTTCTAAAATTCTTTTTTCATAGGATAAATCTAATTTAAAATCTTCATTTTCTTCAAAATTATCTTTATATTTATTAATCCACTTTATTAAAGCATTCAATTCATCAATGGATACATCATTATAAGAATAAGTATAGCTTGGATGTAATGCAACATCATATTTTTTAGAAATTTCAAATGCATCTTTAGCAGAAATATAGCTATTTTCCTTATTTGTTAAATCTCCTAAAGAATTTAAATCTAAATCTCCTTCATTGTATTTATCTGAATTTTTTATTAGTTCAATCCACCATTCTTCACACCAAGCTGATGGAAGTAATCTTTGGTTGTTTCTTAAAAATTCACCAAAAGCGATTAATATATCTCCTAAAAACAATATTTCAGCTACTTGCCTTTTAATATCCTTAGCTTCACTAACAGAAGATACTTTAACAACATCACCATTTTTTAACTTTACAATTGGTCCTTCAATAGAATCCACTGGAACAACACAAGTTCCTTTTCCAGGTCTTTCAATTTTAAGTTGTGTTCCAACAGCTAAAAATTCCAATAATTCCATCGTTGCAGGGTTAACACCCATAGCAGCTAGACCAGTATTACGTGACCTGCCATATCTTAGTCTAAATCCTCCTTTTTCTGAAGGATATCCTAAAACTGGTCTTCCACCAATAATATCTTGAATATATTTAGCATCCTCTTTTGAAGGAGCATTTATCTTTTTTTGTTTTTCTTCTGTTTCATCATCATCAGAGGTTATTTTAGGAGTGTTATCTTTTGAAAACTCTTTTAGCCAGTCCCAACCTTCTAATTCAAGATTATGAGCATATTTTAATACTTTCTGAGATTTTTGAATTATTCCTTCAACCATAGCTAGTAATGCTCCACCACGGATGTTATTAGTCTCTACTCTTTCTAAATCTCTGTGTGATACTTCTACTTTTTCTGTTTGTTCGCCTGTAACTTCAATAGGAATATTTCGAGCAGCTAAACGTACTTCATCAGGTTTTGGAGAATATTGTAGATTAGTAACCTCTGATTCATAAAGTTCAGCTTCTTCAACATATCTCTCTATCTCATCTTCAATAGGTTTATAATTACTTAATCCAGTAGCTACTTTAATACAATCACCAATAAGAACAGCTAATGCTGCTGCAGTTCCACCAGCACTCCTAATAGGTCCTGCAAAGTAAACAGCTAAATATTTTGTACCATCAAAGTTTTTTTTAATACTTACCTTAGCTATTCCCTCAAGTGGAGCAGCTACCACACCTTCAGTTAAAATAGCTAGTGCCGTCCTTAATGCTTGATCTGCAAGAGCCTCCCCATCTATCTTGTCTTTTTCTCCACTTTCATCAATTTCCCCTGAAGATATTTCTTCAGCTATTTTAAAAGCTACTTCTTCTCTAGACATGTCCTCTTCTAATTCTTTTATATGTTTAGCTATTCCTACTGGACCAACAAGACCCTCGACCCTTTCAGCTAAATCTTTAGCTAAGGGAATTTCTGTTTTTGTTTCAACGTCAAGCCCTTTTGATCTAGCTTCATTAGCTATATCATAGAGGACTTTTGTTTCTTTCTCTAAAACTTCGAAGTAATCCATTATATCCCTTAAATATTATTAATAAGCAAAATAACTATTAATTTTTAGTTATTAAGTGATTTTTAAGTGGTTATATTATTATTTTTATGAAAAATTAAAAAATTTTATTAAAAAAATGAAAAATTAAAAAAAAATAAAATCATTATAAAGTTTAAAAATTATCTAAATTATTAAATATTAAAAAATAAATATTAAAAAATTATAAAAATAGTTAAAAATAATTATTAAAAGTTTAAATTATATTAAAAGTTTAAATTAAAAATAATTATTTAAAAGTTTTAAAATCACATAAGTTGTAAATAGGAATTTTTTGACAATTTTTTATTTGTAAAAATTAGTATTTAATTTTATCTAATATTTTTAATAATAATTAATAATAAAATATTAACTAAAATATCATATCTTGATTTTTAGGATTTGAAAAAGGTATTTAAAAAAATTAAAAAAATAAAAATATGAAAATTTACTTATTAATTTTCAATAATTTGTTTCTATTAAAGACTTAGCTATTAATACAACACCGATTTTCTTGTATTCTTGCATAATATTTTCAGATAAATTATAATCAAATCGATAATCTTAATGGTAAAAAATTAATACTGTGCTTTATTATAAGGCATAATATTCATTTACTTTTTTTCAATTGTAATTATTGAGTTTTACAACATTTTATATTCATTCTTCAATTTCAGTATTTTAAAGTAAACAGGGTATAAATTATTAGTAAATTTGTAAGAACACTTTTTAAAATCAACAGATTCAATGACCCCTGCTTTTTCAGCTCTTGATAAAAATCTTTTAAAAGTTACAATTTCTTGCTCTTCAAAATCAACTGACATCTCATTTTCAGTGAATTCGTCCATGCCTATATGAAATTTGTGTTTTCCAAATTTTTTAATTATAGGAATATACTCTTCGTTTGTTATTTGTGATTCAATGATAGGTCTAAGATATTTTTGACCAATTTGGTTTCCTGCTTCAATTATACCTTTAAGTGCATCATTTTCATCTATATAATAATCATCATCTTCCCAAAAAACAGATTCACCAATTTGTTGCATCATTGTTGGAAACCCTGAAGAATAGTTTATCATAGTATCTAAGGCTGTTTTATCAAGCTGCATAGTACTTTTTGTAAATGAAGAATAATAAAAATCCTCTATCTCCTTTTCATTTAGTTTTCCTAATTCCATATAATGAAATATCCTACTAAATGATTCATTTTGGTCAAATAATTTGTGTTGTTTTTCAGGTAACCCTGATATTACCATGTAAATAGGAGCATTACCATCAAAATCTGTAGATAACGTATCTGCAAAACTTTTATACCAGTTTGCAAAATCTGGAGTATTAGTTAGTCCATTAATATCATCAAGTACTATGAATAATCCTTTTTTTCCATTATCCTCATTATATCCTGCTTTATTAATAATATTTACTAAAACATTTGCAAAATTAGGTTTTAAACTATCTAAGTCTTCTTTTGAAGCGTTAAATTCAAAACTAAGTCCTCCAAGAGTTGCACTCTTAATTTTATCTCCAAAAAGTCTTGAAATTTTGTCTCTCCAATTTTCTTCAGTTTCAGAAACAATTTTCTCTATAATATTTTTAATAAGAGTATCAATATTTGATGTTCCATGTAGATACAAATGAACAGATACCATATTGCACTTTTTAGCAGCTATTTTACCCAAATATCTGGCGAATGAACTTTTACCAAATCCTCTTTGTCCGGTAATAAATAAATACTGTGGAGTTCCATTTACTACTTGTTTAAAGTATCTTGTAGCTTCTAAAACTTTGTCTTCTCTACCTTTAAAGTTATTAGGATTTACAGACCTGTCAGGTTCAAATGGAGTTTTTTTTGAATCAAAAACCATTATTTTCCTCTTAATTATTTTTATAAAGTATTTATGCATTTTACTACATAATAGATAGTGTCAAAAATTCCCTACTGATAATTCTAGTGTTACATCATGAAAATATTTATAATAATGCAGACATGTTTAAAAAATATTATAAATATCAATTTAAGGTTTTAAAAAGGTATAAACATATTAAAAAAAGAATATATGGAAAATATTTTATTAATCCACTAAAGATTTAACTATTCTTTTTACATCTTCTATTCCAGCATCAGTTTTTATTCCAATTGGATTAAAATGTGTTTTTATAGCTAAAAAACCTGCTTTTTTTAAATGGTCTAAAACATTAGCTAGTTTAGGAGCACTTATTTTGAGATTCCTGCAGATTACATGAATATCATAAAAAGTTATAGGAGCATTAGCTTCTTCAAGACAAGCTGTAAGTAGCTTTAAAACTTCTTTTTCAGTATTTAAATGTTTTATTTTTTCCTCACAATAATTAATCATTTTAACTATAAAATCATGATTTTGAATTTTACCAATCCAAAGTGGTCCAGCAATAGCTAATTTCTCTTCACAAATAGGACATACCTTTGGAGTGGAAGTAGCTAATCCCTTAAAAGATTGTCTATACAAACATGCCTTACAATGTGCAATATATCCAATATTTTCATTTAATGACTCATCAGTAGAGGACGAACCTTTATTAACTTTTATATATAATCTCATATAATGTTCTGTACTGTGAGATAGTTTGATTTCTATATATTTCTTATACTTAGCTAATGTTAATGCTACAAACCCAGCTAATATCCTAATGCCATTCTCATGACAATACTCACTTTTATATGGCTTTGCATTATATTTTCTAATACATGGCTCTGTGTAAGTTCCACATAATGCAGAAGTATCTGTAGCTGTAATACAAAGTAAAGAATCTTTTTTTAAAGAATATCCTCCAGAATCAACAAAATATGATGGAGTTCCAAATGGATCAATATCAACAACATCAAATTCTCCCCTATGTTCTCTAAGCATTATATTCGCTTCTTTTTGGTATATTTCAATATCCAATTCACTGACAAGGGCATTAGCTAATATATATTCAATAGCTAGGGGACTAATATCATTTGCAGCTACTTCACCTACATCATCTATTTCTTTTTTATATCTAAGGGCTCGCACCCCACTTCCTGCGAAAACATCACAAATATTGATTTCTCTATCAATTTCTTTTTGAAATGTTTGTAGTACTAATATGGATATATCTCTGTTTAACTCCATTTTTGAGTTGTAAAATACAGGTGCTTTAGATGAAACTTTATCAAATACAGGTATTTGAATTTCAACTAATCCTTCATTAATTATTTCAATATTTTCCTCTGAAGAATATCTTAATTCTTTATCCATATAACCACGATATTATTTTTATATTAAATAATTAAATATTTATTTAAGTAATTTTTATAAACTTAACAAGATATTTTAATAAAATTAATAAAAT
>WRMT01000079.1 GCA_009777005.1 Methanobrevibacter sp.
AAAATTAATTATAGGTCCATTTTTTAACAGTTTTTTTTCGAATTAATAAATTTTAGATTAGGGAATGTACGGATTTCATGGCTCTAATTTTGTTTTCAAGTTTTTTTGTGTTCATTGGAAATTGAAAGTTTGATTAAACTATACTCGAAACCAGTATGATTTGTGGTGTTTAATTGTTTGATGAATTTGGAGTCCTAACAAAGTCAGTAGCTAAAAACAACAACATTGTTAATTGAAATAGAAGTATTGATGTCCTTTTTTATAATAAAAATTTTATGGGATAAGAATGATTGAAAAAATTGATGAGAATTTATATAGAGAATATTTAGATAAGTGGTTTGAGGGGATAGAATATGAAATTCATTTTTGGCAATTTTATATTGAAAATAAAGGAAAGTGCTATGATTCGAATTTTGATGATGTTATTAAAAACACACTACCTTTTGATTATGAAGAGATAATTACTAAAAAAGAAACAAAATTTTTAGATGTAGGTAGTGGTCCATTTTCATGTGGTTTAAAAACAGATTTAACCAAATTTGAGGCATATGCTGTTGATCCATTAGCATACATATATAAATCTTTGAAAAAAAAATATAATATTTCTTCTGGAATTACTCCAGAATTTGCAATGGTGGAACGTTTAAATGCTAAGTTCAAATCAAATGAATTTGATATTGTTCACATGCAAAACGCATTGGATCATTCGTTTAATCCTTTACTAGGAATCTATTCTATGATAGATGTGTGTAAGATAGGGGGTAAAATAATTCTTCACCACAAAGAAAATGAGGCTGAAACTGAAAATTACCGTGGATTTCACCAATGGAACGTTTCTATAAAGAATTCAGAGTTTATAATTTGGAGACCTGGTACAGAGCTTAATGTTACAAAAATATTGGAAGATTATGTTGATGTAATATCGATAGGGAAAAAAAAGCCTTATGACACTATTAAAATCATTCTTGTTAAAAATAAAGATATTATGAGATCACAAATTACACAACAGTCATATATTCTAGAGGAAAAAGTATTCGAAAAAATATCAGAATACATGGTTAATAATGTTTATAAAAGTGGAAAAAGACCTTTTGGTCTTTTACGACGACTTGTTTATAAAGTGTGTTGTAGAGGATTTTTAGGTTCTTTGATTTATAATTTTGCAATGAAAATTTTTTATAAATATAAAAATTAATGTTATTTCATTTTCATATGAAAAATTATTATTTTGAATGTTTCATTGAAAAAATTAACTTGTTTCTTTAAATTAAAAAAATTGATAATCTTATTGTGTATTACCTGTTTTATTCCTGAAATTCAATTTAATAATTGTGTGCAATTTAATAATTCCTAGAACTATAAAAATCACTAATTGTAAATATAGTACTGATGGAACTTTTAAAATATAAACTTTTAAAATATTATCTTGATTGGTTTTTTAATAAATTAAAACATGTTTTTCATGAATTTTTAAAAATATTCAAGTTAATTATTATTTAATTTAATAAAATTATGATGCCTTTATTTTTTTAAAATGTTAATTATACACATGTTAATTATAAAATAAAGATTATTTATCGAGTTTAAAATAATGATTACTTTAAAACTTTACTCCAAGACTATAATTAAGTGAGTCCTATGGATATTGATGATAAAATAAAGAAAATTGAGGATGAAATTCAAAAAACTCCTTATAATAAAGCTACATCTCACCATATAGGTAAATTAAAAGCTAAAATATCAAAATTAAAAGAAGAATCTATAAAACGAAAGAGTTCTGGAGTTAAAGGCAAAGGATTTCATGTAAAGAAAAGTGGGGACTCAACAGCTGTTTTGGTAGGATTTCCCTCTGTTGGAAAATCAACACTTTTGAATGAACTTACTAATGCTGAATCTAAAGTTGGTGATTATCAATTTACAACTTTAGACATTGTCCCTGGAATCATGGAATATAAGGGAGCTAAAATTCAAATATTTGATATTCCCGGCATTATAACTGGGGCTTCTGGAGGTAAAGGAAGAGGTAAAGAAATTCTTTCAGTAGCTAGAACTGCAGATATCATATTAATAGTTTTAGATGTTTTTAATCCTCAACATTTAGATATTATTTTAAATGAGCTTAGAGATATTGGAATTCGTCCCAATGAAAAAGAACCAGATGTAACCGTAAGAAGAAAAAAGATTGGTGGAGTCAATGTTTCTTCAACTGTTGAATTAACTCATTTAGATGATAAAATAATAAGGTCTATTATAAATGAATATGGTATGCACAATGCAGATGTTCTGTTTAGAGATGATATCACAATTGACCAATTCATCGATGTTTTAGAAGCTAATCGTTCATATATTCCCTTGTTAATACTTTTGAATAAAGTTGATCTTGTGGATAATAGCTATTTAGAAGAAATAGAAAAAACCATACCTCAGTTTATCCCAATTTCTGCTGATAAGAAACTAAATATTGATTTTCTAAAAAATCAGATTTTTGAAAATTTAAATTTAATAAGAATATATTTAAAACCACAAGGTAAAAAAGCAGACTATGAAGATCCATTGATTATAAAAAATGGAACTACAGTTCTTGATGTTTGTGGCAAACTTCATAGAGACTTTGTTAAAAACTTCCGTCATGGAAAAGTTTGGGGGAAATCAGTTAAATTCCCTGGACAAAAAATAGGTCCAGATCATGTTTTAGAAGATAAAGATGTTTTAAGAGTTATTCTTAAAAAGTAGCTATTAATAATTCATTTTATTTATCCTGTATATATGGATTTAGTGTTATTATTGGATTTTATTATTTATCCGATATTTATTTAGTTTTTACTGCAATATTATATGTTATTTAATGGGAAGTAGATGAATAAAAATAAAAAAGTTGTTTTTATAACTGGAACACCTGGAGTTGGAAAAACTACAGTAGCTAATTACTTAAATAATGATTTAAGTAAAAAATATAATTCAAAACTTTTTAAAATTAATGAAATAGCTATTGAAAATGATTTAATTCAAGGAAAAGATAATGAAAGAGGATATAAAATTGTTGATATTGATAGATTAAATAAAAAACTTTTTGAAATAATTAATAATAATCATAATAATTATTTTGAGGATTTGAATTATAATGATGAGGATATTGGGGATTTACATTATAATAATAACAATATAGAAAATTTAAATCATAATATTAAAAATAAGGAAAATATTTTATCAAATGATTTAGAAACATTAGAACTAGCTATTGTAGAGGGTCATTTGAGTCATCTGTGTGATAATTGTGATAAAGTTATTGTTCTTAGATTGGATCCGGAATCTCTTGAAAAACGGCTGAAAAAAAGAAATTACTCGAAATCTAAAATTCAAGAAAATTTAGAAGCTGAATCATTAGCTGTATGTACTGTAGAAGCTTTTCAAAACCATGGTGACGTAGTTAATGAGATTGACACTACAAATATGTCTATTGATGAAGTGATTATAATCATTAAAAAAATAATTTTCGATAAAAAAGATTTTCCAGTTGGTAAAATAGATTTTATGGATTGGTTAATGGGATAATGTCTTTTATCATATTTTTACATTATTCAATGGTTTTTATCCGTTATTTATTGTTTATTTCTTAATTTTACCTATAATTTTATCTTTAAATTTCATGATATGTGCCTTTAAATTTAGCTATAACTTGATTTTATGAAAACTGTTAATTTTCATAGAAAAGGTTTTTAAATAGAAAAAACAAATCATTGTTATTGTTCTTCTTGTACCTATAATATATAGGTTAACTTTTAAAATATTATATTAAATAGCTAAATTTTATTTATCAGACTTATTATGACTTATATTTTATTTTAAAATGATTGCTTGGAAAAACATGAGGTTTGATGTTGCGAAGAGGAAGAAGACCAAAATGGATGATAGATATAGCTAAAGAGCGTATGGATATTCTTTTTTCCCTTGCAGAGAAAGAATTTACAAAATACCCTCATAGAGCACATCGTTATGTGAATTTAGCTAGAAAAATTTCTAAAAGGTATAATACAAAAATTCCTCTTAAATGGAACCGTAGATTTTGTAAAAAATGTTACAAATTCTTAAAACCTGGTAAAAATTCTCTTGTGCGCCTTGTGAATGAAGAAATTCATATTAAGTGTAGAGAATGCCATAATATTATGAAAATTCCTTACAAAAAGGAAAAAAAAATTAAAAGGAGAGCTATAATTGAGTCTCACATTATCAAAAAAGGAGCTAATGAATAGGGCTCTCTCAACTATGACTTTAAATATTGGAAAAGCTGGAGTCAATGAAAATGTAATTGAAGAGATAAAACGCCAGCTGAAATCTAAAGAAGTCCTTAAGCTACGATTTGCTAAAGGCATAGCTAATGAAAAAGAATCTTATATTGATAGTATTGTTACTGAAACAAGATCTAAACTTATTGATTTAAGAGGAAATGTTGCTATTATTTACAAGAACAAACCTTGATTAAGTGTTTTAGTAAGAAATACTTGTAATTTTAGATAAATTTTGATTGAGTTAATATTAAGTGTTTTATTAAGAAATGCTTGTAATTTTAGATGAATTTTGATTAAATTAATATAAAGTATTTTAATAAGAAATACAAATAATTTTAATAAAATTAATATTGGAGAATTTAAATGACTACTGTATATGATGTACCTGCAGATTTATTAATAAATCAAGTTGCAAAGGAATTCAATGATTTTAATGATAAAATTAACCCTCCAGAATGGGTTAACTTAGTGAAAACTGGTGTACATAAAGAAAGAAAACCAGAAAATTTAGATTGGTGGTATGTAAGATGTGCATCTATTTTAAGAAGAGTTTATGTTGATGGACCCGTAGGTGTAAACAGCTTGAGAACATTCTATGGTGGAAAAAAAGATAGAGGAGTTAGTCCAGAAAAATTTAAAAAAGGCGGAGGAGCTATTATTCGTGGAGCTTTACATCAACTTGAAGATGCAGGATATATAGAAAAGATTGAAGGTGGAAGAGTTATCACTGCTCAAGGAAAATCTTTTTTAGATAAAACTTCTGGTCTAGTAATAAAAGATATCCCAAGTCTTGAAAAATATTAATTTTTAATTTAATTTAAAATTAATTATTTTAGAAATTAGTTTAATAAAAAATAATTTTAAAATTAATTTTTAATTATTACAAATTTTCAATTAAAAATACTAAGATAAGTTTTTATTTATTTAATAATAAATTATGACTATTGAGATATAGTATTATTAAAAATAAAAAGTTTGGAGGTCTATAAATGAGTGATCTTGAGGAATTGCGTCGCAAAAGGATGGAAGAATTACAAAAACAAGCTATTGCATCAGAAAATCAGCAAATTCAGCAACAACAAATGCAACAAGAGATGGAAATGCAGAAAAAACAGATTATGATGCAAATTTTGACTCCTGAGGCTCGTAGTAGATTAGCTAATATTAGACTAACTAAACCAGAATTTGTAGATCAAATTGAACTTCAATTGATTCAACTTGCTCAAAGTGGAAGAGTTCAGAATAAAATAACTGATGAACAGTTGAAAGATTTACTAAAAAGTTTATCTGGTCGAAAGAGAGATATTAATATCACTCGAAAATAATTAATAATAACTTATAGCTATTTATCATATTTGAAAATTATTGATTTGATTTTATGAAAGTCGGTGTTCTTTATAGTGGGGGAAAGGATAGCTCTATCATGGCAGTTATTCTTAAAAGAATGGGTTTCACTGTTGAACTTTTAACAGCTAATTTTGGAGTCTATGACTCTTATATTTCTGCTTCAAAATCAGCAGAAGCTTTAAATTTTCCTCACAATGTTTTAAATTTAGATAAAAATATTTTGAAAAAAACAGTAGATATAATCGTAGAAGATGGTTTTCCAAACAATGGAATTAAATATATTCATAGTAAAGCTATTGAAGAAATAGCTACTATCTATCCGATTATTGCTGATGGATCTAGACGGGATGATAAAACTCCCAAACTAGATAAAGATCAAATTAGAAGCTTAGAAGATAGAAATAATGTTCAATATATTAATCTTCATGGATTCGGATTTCGAACTATAGAAACTATTGCCAGTGATTTATTTGAAATTAGCTATGAAAAAAGCTATAAAAAAAGTAGTTCAGATTACGAAGTTGAAATAAGGTCTTTGATTGAAGAAGAAGGGTATTTATCAAAAGATTTTTTCCCTGAACATCATCAATCAAGAGTCATAGGATTTAAATGAACATGAAGAATAATCGAATAAATAGTTTATTAATAAAAAATTCTTGAGTTATTTATTTGTTTAATAAAAATAATTAACTAAATTTTATAAATTTTATAAAATATTCCTATAACTTTAATATGGTGAGAAGATGAGTAGAAATAAACCATTAGCTAAAAAATTAAGACTTGCTAAGGCAAATAAACAAAATCGAAGAGTTCCAATTTGGGCAATGGCAAGAACTAATCGTCAGTTAAAATACAGACCTAAACCAAGACATTGGAGAAGGAATAACTTAAAAGTATAAAGGCTGATTTCAATGACAACTGAAAGAGTTTACACAATACCCCTTAGAGATGTTAAGAATGTACCAAGGAGCATAAGAGCTCCCAGAGCTGTTAGATTTGTTAAAGAGTTTTTACAAAAACATATGAAATCTGAAGAAATTATAATTGATTCTTCCATTAATGAAAAAATTTGGGAAAGAGGCATTCAAAAAATTCCTTCTAAAATTAAAGTTAAAGCTGTTAAAAATGACAAAGGAAAAGTTGAAGCTACTTTAGATTCTAATTAATTTATTTAACTATAAAATAATCAAGAAATAATTAAAATTAAGGATAATAATATTTTATTTATTTAATTTTTTAACTATAAAATAATCAAGAAATAATAAAAATTGAGGATAATAATATTTTATTTAATTAATAAATTTTCACAATAATCATTATTAAAAAACATTATTATTATATTAAATGTTTTTATCAAGGAAGAATAACAATGCTTAAAAGAATTAATCTCACTGGAAATCCTAATTTAGGAGTTTATATATCTGTAACAGATGAAATAGCTATTGTTCCTTTAAATCTTCCTGTGATAATGGAAAATTCTATTAAAGAAGCTTTAGAAGTTGAAGTTATTAGAAGTTCAATATCTGGAAGTAATTTGGCTGGAGCATTATCTGTTGGAAATTCTAAAGGATTTATAGTATCTCCATATACTTTTGACAAAGAAATAGAGATTTTGCAGTCAAATGGAATTAATGTAGTTAAAATTCCAGATAAATATACAGCCATAGGAAATATAATGGCTTTAAATGATAATGGTGCAATAGCTACTCCTCTTTTATCTGATACTTCTGTTGAAATCATTGAAGATGTATTCAAACTCAAAGTTGAAAGATCTTCAATAGCTAATTCTAATATAATTGGATCATTAGCTATTGTTACAAATAGAGGAGCTTTACTACATCCAAAAACTACAACTGAAGAAATTGAATTTGTTGAAAAAGTTTTTAAGGTCCCTGCTGATATAGGGACTGTTGGACGAGGTATTCCTCTTGTTGGAGCATGCTCAATAGCTAATTCTTTTGGAGCAATAGTTGCTGAAGATACTACTGGACCTGAAATGGCTAGGATAGAGGAATCCTTCGGTTTTCTAGAAGAATAGCTTTAGTTTTTAAAATATTTTTATCAATCACTATGTTTTTATTGGAGAATGATTTATTTTTAGAAATATTCATGATTTATTAATTTTAAATAATTTAACTTTAATTTACAATTTATGTAATTTTTTTACTTTTTAAACTTTTATCATAGTTATAATTTATATATAAACCTTATTTTGGGATATTATGAAAACAAAAATATACAGAATTCATGGTAAATTTGTTATGGGAGATTCTTCCCAAGTATTTACCAAAGAACTTAAAGCAATTAATGAAAAAGATATTCATGAAAAAATTTATTCAGAATTTGGAAGTAAGCATAGAATTAATAGAAACCAAATTAAATTAGATAAAATTGAAGAAATTAGCTTAGACGAAGTAACCGATCCTTTAATAAAATCAATATCATAAATAATAGGTGTAATAATGGAAGACCAGCAAAAATTAGAAGAGATTATAAATCAGATTAATATATATAAAAATCAATCTGATATATTACAACAACAAATAGAAGCAATTCAAGGATCAATTGCTGAAATCGAAATTTTAGAATCTACATTGGTAGATGTTAAAGATAAAAATTCTTTAGAAACTTTAGTCCCTGTTGGGGCTGGTTCTTTCATGAACGCTGAAATAAAAAAAACTGATGAAATTATTATGAGTGTTGGTGCTGGAGTAGCTATATCTAAAACAGTCGATGAGGCAAAAGAAACAATTGTTTCTCAAAAAGAAGAATTAAAAGAAAGTTTAAATAAAATGATTGATAGCTTACAAAAGATTAGTCAAATTGTTGCTCAGCTTTCTCCTCAAGCAGAAGCTTTAATGGCTAAAGTTCAAGGTGCAGGGCAGATACCTGTTCAATAATCGACATATCTATCTAAAAGTGGATTTAAACTTTCATTGTTTAGTTTCATAATCATGTCCATTGTTTTTAGTTTTTCTAGATTTTGATACTGTATTTTTTTATTTTTATTTTCTATTTTTCATGGTTAAGACATTATTGATTATTTTTTTAAAATATAAATTTAATAGCTTTTAAGATAATATAAAATAATGTTTCAAATATCATTTATTTGAAAATTTTATTCATAGTTCATTATAAAATCTTTAACTAATATTTATTTGAAAACTTTGCGTAATTTTGAGAATTTTTTATTTTTTAAAGTTAGAAAATGAAAATTTTCTCTAATTTTAAAAAATTAATTAAAAATTATTTATTTAATAAAATTATAATTATAACATAATAAGTTCATGAAATCGAAGATTTTTCATAGTTTAAGAAGCTTCACTTTTTTAAGATTGTAAATTGGGGTTTTTGCAAAGCTTAAACTTATAAATTATTATTAATTAAATTATGAGGATGTTGCACAATTATTTTTGTTCAACATGTATGTAAATAAAAGATAAAAATTTTAAAAAAAAATTAATCCTGTTAAATTTTGTTCAATTAGGAATTCAAATTTTTAATTTTATGCATTAAAAAAAATTGTGCAACGCCCTCATTATTAAATAACAATTTTAAATAAATATTTTTAATAAATTTTTAAATTATTATATATTCTGAATTTCCAAAAACCTCATTTCAGTATTACATTTTTATCAATTATTTTAATAAAATTTATATTATTTTTTTTTTAAATAATTTGGTGAACAATATTAATTAAAAATTTTCAAAAATAGTTTTTGGAAATTATCTATTTAAAAAAATTATTTCAAAGATTATAGATACAAAATTTTAATTTGATATAATTAAGAATTATCAGAGCAATAAAGGAAGGTAATAGTTTGTTTGATTCTTTAAAGAAAAAATTTTCAGCTGTCGCTGGAAAATTAACTAATAAAGTTTCTAAAGAAGCTGAAGACGAAAATAATATTAAGTCTATTGGAGAAGAGAGTGGAGTTAAAAAAGCCACGGAACAGGATATAGAAGAAATTAAAGAAAAAAAAATCAAAAAAACTAAAGATACAATAAAAAATAAGGATTTTAAGGATTCTAAGGATATTGTAGATTCTGAAGATTCTAAGGATATTGAGGATTCTAAGGATATTGTAGATTCTGAAGATTCTAAGGATATTGAGGATTCTAAGGATATTGTAGATTCTGAAGATTCTAAGGATATTGAGGATTCTGAGGATATTATAGATTCTGAAGATTCTAAGGATATTGATGATTCTAAAGATTTTGAAGATACTAAAGATAGTGAAAAATCTTTAATTTTAAAAGAAGAGGAACAAGATACAAAGTCTGAAATCGATGAGAAAATTGAGATTAAAAAGCTTGATGAGGAGAAGATCGAAAAATCTAAAGGTAAAAAATTTAGAGATAAGATAAAATTTCCTTCATTTAAGATTTCTAAAGATGATTCTTCTAAAGATAAAGATTTAACATCTAAAAAAGATTCAAAAACAGCTCTTGACGAGAGAATAGATGATGTAAAAAAGGATAAAATAGAAAAAAATGAAATAAAAAAAGAACCTGCTAAAAAAAAGAAAAAATCAGGAGTTTTCTCTTTTATTCGTGAAAAAACTATTTCTGAAAATGATGTAAATGATATACTTTGGGAATTAGAACTTTCTCTTTTAGAAGGTGATGTAGCTATTGATGTAGCTAATGTTGTAGTGGAATCTGTTAAGGATGATCTTGTAGGAAAAAAAATTAAAAGAAGCCAAGACATTGAAAATTATACTTACGAAGCTTTACAAAATGCTGTTTCCAAAATCATAGATATTGATGGAGAAAGCATGACAAAAATGATTGAGGAAAAGAAATCTAAAGGTGAACCCTTAGTTGTAATGTTTGTTGGTATTAATGGAACTGGAAAAACAACAACAATAGCTAAAATAGCTAATTTTTACATGAAACAAGGTTATACTCCTGTAGTAGCTGCTTCTGACACATTTAGGGCAGGAGCTATTGAACAAATTACTCATCATACAGACAATCTTGATATTAAAATTATTAAACATCAAAAAGGATCAGATCCTGCTGCTGTTGCATTTGATGCTGTAGAACATGCAAAAGCAAAAAACAAAGAACTGGTTTTAATAGATACAGCTGGAAGAATGCAAACCAACACTAATCTAATGGATGAAATGAAAAAGATTAAAAGGGTAGCTAAACCTGATCTTGTTATTTTTGTAGGAGATGCTTTAACTGGTAATGATGCAGTTGAACAAGCTACTAAATTCAATGATACAATAGATATTGATGGAGTTATATTAACTAAAGCCGATGCTGATTCAAAAGGTGGAGCTTCTCTATCCATTGGTCATGTTATAGGTAAACCAATCATGTTTTTAGGAATGGGACAAGGATATGATGATATAAAAGAATATGATTCGCAGTGGATGTTAGAACAGATTTTTAGCTAATTTGTACCTTTTTTTATGAATTAAAATTTTATTATTATTAAACAGATTATTTTAATTTTTAATTATTATTTTAATTAAATTTTTAATTTGTCCTG
>WRMT01000080.1 GCA_009777005.1 Methanobrevibacter sp.
TCATAATATAGGGAAGGCTTCATATTTTCACAATGGAAGGTTTATCCTTCCCCCTATATTAACTTTTCAATCGAAGTATCACTTCACTACTTTTTTAATAAATAAATAATTTCTTTTTTTACAAACAATAAGATAACAACATTACAAATACTGAAATATAAGCTCAATCATCTTTTAAAAAAAAATAATAAAAAAAACTATTAACTACTATAAAATTGTGAAAAAATTTACTCGATGTTAAATGTTTTAAATTAAAGAACACTGATTTTACAAAATATTTGCAAATTTTTAAATGAAACCCAGATGTACTTTTAGAAACTTAGCACATTCCTACATTGAAACATACCAAATAAGCACTGTCCATTCTTCATTTTCCCGTGAAAATCTAGCACCCTAATATATAAAGGAACTTATTATAATTTAAAAAAATATATAATTTTATTAAAAAAAAGAAATTTATTCATTCAATTTTCATAAATATAAAGAATTTTATAATCAAAAACCTAATTTCAAAACGATTTAATAAATTTTAAAAAATATAAAGAATTTTATAATCGAAAATCTAATTTTAAAATGATTTTATTAATTTTAAAGATTATAAGTTAAAGTTTAATAATAAAAAAATAGATTAAAAGTAGCTATTAGATTAAAAGGTGAAAAATTGAACTCAATATTATCAATAAGTCCTGATTTAACAATATTTTTGATTTCAGCTATTTGTGGGATTTTAGCTTTTGGTATTACCATGATTAGTATGCCAAAATTAATACAAAAACTTAAAAAAGCAAATATAGTTGGAAAAGATATTCATAAAACTTCCAAACCATTAGTAGCTGAAATGGGTGGAATTGGAATATTATTTGGATTCATAATTGGAATATTTACAGGAATATATTTACATCCTACATTAACCTTTCAATTAGCTATTGTTCTTCTTGTAATATTGTTAGTTGGTATAATAGGAATGGTTGATGATTTATTAACATTATCTTCAAAAGAAAAACTCATATTATTATTTTTAGCTGGAATTCCATTAATATGGGTTGCTCCACCAAATGTAGGATTATTATATCTTATTGCAATCCCAATAGCTTTATCAATCACCTCTAATTTAACTAATATGCTAGCAGGACTAAATGGAATTGAATCTGGTCTTGGTGTAATAGCTATGACATCACTTACAATCTCATGTATAATTCTTGGAAAATACGATGTAGCTATTGTTAGCATGAGTATGTTAGGAGCTTTAATAGCATTTTTATTATATAATAAGTATCCCTCTAGTGTATTTCCAGGAGACACTGGAACCTTAATTATCGGTGCTACAATAGCTGCAGTAGCTTTTATTGGAAGAATGAAACTTATTGCATTTATTATCTTAATTCCTAATATTATTGATGCAGCTATGAAATTTTATAGTGCTGGTGTTATGGAAAGAGGACAGCACACTCCAACACAGGTTAATAATGAAGAAAAGCTTATAATTCCAGATCAAGGGTTTAAATCACTAATTAGACTAGTTTTAAGAAAACCAATAAGTGAAAAAGAAGCTGTTAGAATCATTTGGGGAATTGGAATTTGTTTTGGAATTCTTGGAATTATAGTAGCTATTGTTATGCCAGACATCATAGGCAATCAAACCCTTGCACAATTCATTAAATATAAAGACCTTCTGTATTATCTTTAAAAATTTAATATAATGAAATTTAAAGCTTGATGTACTTTTTTTAAAACTTTCTTTAACAATCTCATCTTTATTTTCTTTCCATTTTAATATCATATTATTTTTAAATTATATTTTTTTAAATTTCAATAGCTATTGAGTTAATTTCACTTATAACTCTTTATTTATCCAATATAGTACTTAACATTTGATTTAAAAATTATGATAATTTTTAAACTTGTTTAAAATCATTTTAAATCATAATTTATTAAATAAAATTTGATAAATTAATGAGATTGAGATTTTCAAAAGTTTTGTCGAATACTATAGAGTCTGGGAAATGATTATGAGTTCGCTGAACATTGATAAGAATTTGTAAAAAATTTTAAACAAAAATTCATATATAAAAATTTTTTGAACATTTTCTATTTTAGTATATATACTGATTGAACAAAAATAATTGTTTCCCATCCTGTATAATCATAAAAAACACATATGTGAAAATCTACATTGTATAGTAATAATATTTTTATCTATTTATATTACTAATGTTTTCTATTTTTTCATTGACTATCTCGAATATCGAAAAAGATAACAAGTAATTATTGTAATAGGAAAGTATTTATATAAAAAAAAGCATAGTTATGTATTCAATGATAAAAATTTATTGAATCTAAATCAATTATTAATTGATAATAAGTTTTTTAAGAGTTAAAGTAATTTTCTTAAATCTAGAAAATTTTCAATTATTAACTAATCATTATAAATGGAGTTTTATTAATTAGTAATTTATTTTTAAATGAAAAATATTATTTTTCACTAATTTTTAGTAATTAATACTCCATCAAATGAAAAATAAAGTTCAATTTTCAATGAAAGCTATTAATTGCCATCATTCAATTGTTCTTTTTTTTTAAATCAGAAATGATAATATGACAAATTCAAAGTTTAATTTTAAAATTAAAAAAATTTTATTAACACTATTAACATTAGCTATTTTAGCAATGACTATTTCAAATGTCTCTGCAGCTATTGATAGTGTGAATTTTGTAAACACTCCAACTCAGATGAATATCGATAGTGGGGCATCTACAGTTTATCATAATACTCCTCTAAGTGTTTATGTATCTGATTCAGGTGCTGCTGCAGTGAATGTAGATGTTGAATTTTTTGTAGGTACTACCTCTTTTGGTGTTCAGAAAACTGGACCTACAGGGATAGCTGCTTTTAATTATATTAATTTAAATAGCCCAGGTCCTACTACTTTCAGAGCAGTAGCTGGAGGTATTACTGCTACTCATACAATAACTTATGTAGATACTAATTCCGGCAGTGGATCAGGTAGTGGTTCAGGCAGTGGAACTGGCAGTGGATCAGGCAGTGGATCAGGCAGTGGATCAGGCAGTGGAACTGGTAATGGATCTGGTAATGAGACTGGTAATGGTAATGGTGCTGGCACTGGAAACTCTAATAACTTATCTTTAAAAAAAGGAGTTATTTATAATGGAAATACTGCAGTAGGAATTTGGGATGGAACTAATGCTTATGTATTAAGTTCAGGAAAACTTGTAAAAAGTTCTGCTTATACTAATCATATTAAACAGGCTATAGCTAATGGTCGGTTTTCCTCAAGTAAAGTAGGCACTTCAACCTCTTCTAAGATTGTTAAATTTGTAAATAACATTGCAGTGAATAAAATCACAAATTCTGCAGTAAATGCTGTAGCAAGGATGAAATCAGGAGTTAAAAAAGGAATAATAGCCTCTAGACTCGTAGCAGCAGATATTGCAGCTAACAATTTAGGTGCAAAAAAATTCATAGGAAACAACATTGCTATTAGTACTAATGCTATCAAAACAGTTCTAAATAATCATGTTTCCAAAAAATATATAGCTAGGAAGAGTGTTCCTCTATCTACATTAAAATCTGCGGTGGCTAAAGGTAAATCTATATTACGAATTAAAAATGTTAAAAGTACTAAATCCCGTTATATAGCTGTTTCCAAAGTTTCTAAGAATAAAGTTACAGTTTATGATAACAAAAACAGCAAAAAAGTAGCTGTAAATTTACTTACATCTTTTATGAAAAAAAGGTATAAATTTTCAGGTGTAGCTATAACTTACAATGTAGCAATTGGTAAAAAACCTACTACTGCTAATTTAAAAGCTGCTACAGGATATTAACTAAAGAAAACCTTAATTAATACTTTTTTTTTAAATAACATTTTTTTTATCTTTTTTTTTTAAATTCTTTTTAAATATTTACAATCAACTATAATATTACTTCTCATGTTTTTTTAGCTATTTACTTATTTAAAAATGCTTATTTTTTTCTTTTAAATATTTACAATCAACTATAATATTACTATTTCATGTTTTTTTAGCTATTTTATCATTTGAAAATACTTGTTTTTAAAGTTAGAAGGTTTATAATTTTATTTATAGTTTTTAACTAAAAATTTCCATGTGAACTCAGATTTTGAATTTTCCATTAAAGTTTTTTTATTTAAAAAAAAAAATTAAATTTGATAAAAATTATTTATATTATAAACAATTAGATGAAATTATTTTTTAATTCAAAAACTAAATTATAGATAAATATTTGAATAAATTAAATAATTTAAAAGTTTAAATAGTCTAAATAAATGATTTAAAAAATTAAAAAGTATATAAATAATTTATTAATTATAAAAATTTCATTTATAAATAAAAATTTATAGTTATACTAAGGATATAAATAGCCGAATTTCTGACTGAAATTCAAAAAATAATCAGTCAAAGAGCTTCAAAAGCTTCAAACCCATTGTACATTAGCTGTTGTAAAAACATAATTTTTTGAAAAGCTAGGATTGTACAAGTTATTACTTAAATGCCCTGTATTAAAAGAATTAGCTATACTCTTTCTAACATGATAATTTATCCTATCTCCTGCTGAATTTTTATCAGTGGTTCTTTTCAAATCGGGTGATGTGGCAAAAACCCTTAATTGAATTCTGGTTCTATTATAAACCTCATGATATCCATTATTTACTTTTTCTATTTTTACTATTTTAACTGAATTAGGATAAGTTAATATTTGGTTATTTAATATATAATCATCAAATGCATTTCTAGGGTAAATAGCTACTCCATCAATATTTGCACCTTCAGTAGCCCCATTTCTTGCAGCTGACATAGCTATATTCAGTTCATTTTCACTATTTAAAAATGTAGCTAGGGATAAAACTAAGATGAAGCTAATACCAATTAAAATTATGAATTCAATCGATGTTTGTCCATTGTTTTCAGTTTTTATTTTCATATTATCCTTTATTAAGTTATAATTATTTACACTCTGTAAATTTGAATCACATTTATACCATTGTCATCTAAAGACTTCTTAATTTTATAACTTTCTCCAGAATATAATTTAATTTCATTTAAGGGCTCTTTATTAAAATCAACTAAATTAATAGGAAATATAGCTGATTTTCCTTTTTTGTTGTTAAATTCCAGTATAATATAGTTAGATTTTACAGTTATAATGTAGCTATTGCTTGAAATATTGTTGGGAAGATGAATTTCTTGAATATTTCCTGGAAGATTTGAATTTACCTGATTAATGATATTAGCTATTTTTTCAAGAATCATACGTCCATTTATATCCTCTTCAATAGACTTTTCAGTATCTAAATTAGTTTCAATTAAATTTAAAACTGATATTGCTATTATCAAAGTTAAAAATAGTGTGAGCAAAAAATCAACTGTAGCTATTCCTTTAGAATCCATTAATGATATTTTGTCATTTAATATTTATAAGTATTACTTTTTTTTCATATAAATAATAACATTACTTTAAAAAATTTAAATCAAGAAAATATTTAATTAAGGAGTAACTTTTTTAAAAAATTTGTTCAAATGAATTATTTGAAAAATAAATGAAAAAAATAATATATATTAAACTACAAAGAGGTAAATTAATATAAAATTCATTAAAATAATTAAATAGCTAATTTTTAATTAATTTTTACAAAAATCAACTCAATTATATGATTTTTAATGAAATGGATAATCAATAAATATAATTTATAAGATTTATAGAATATACAATTAATAAAATTGTTAAATAGAATATTATATAATATTTAATGAATTTTAATTGTTAAGTAAAATATTGTAGAATAGTTAATGGCTTTAATTGTTAAGTAGAATATTTAATGGATTTTAATTGTAAAACAGATCATTAAAGAATATTTAAAAAAAAATATAGAATATAAAAAACATCATATTGAGGGATAATATGAAGATTTTCATACTTAGTTCTGGAGAATATGGGTCTAAAATTGTCAATGGAATAGCTAATCATGGTTTTGCAGAAAAAATAGTGGGAGTGCATGAATTTCCACCTTATGAAGAATTACCAGAATTTATTGAGGATATACAGGAGTACGTACCTGAAAATGTCCCTAAAGCAGATTTAATAATAGCTACTGGAATCCATGGTGATGTTAATATGGTTATTCCAGAAGTAGTTGAAAAATCTAATGCTAAATCTGTTATAGTTCCTATTTATCATCCAAAGCAAGTACCAATTGGGCTTCAAAATGAAATCAAAAAATCTTTAGGTGGTGAAATAGCTATTGTATTTCCAAAACCTTTCTGTTCACTTACACCAATTGGTGATGATTTTATTGATGAATTTACAGCAATTTTTGGAAAACCTAAGTTTGAAATCCATGCAGATGATGTTATTAAATCTGTAAAAGTACTAAGAGGTGCTCCTTGTGGTTCAAGTTGGTATATAGCTGAAAATATAATAGGAACACAAGTTGATGATGGAGAATTTGAAGCTAATAATAAACTTCATAATTTCCCCTGTTCCTCATCAATGATAGTTGATACTGGAACAGGAGATACAATACTTCATTTAGCTAGTTATAAGATGAAAGAAGCTATAAAAAGAACACTTGGTTTTACAAACCGAGTAGCTGTAGTTGATAGGGAAATTTGTGAAGGATCAGGAGGATGTGAACATTTCTGTTTAAAAGCATGTCCTAATGTATTATCAGGTAGTGATACAATATCCCTAAATGATGATGGAAAAGCATGTATAGATCCAGGATCTTGTGGTGCTTGTGAAATATGTGTTAATGAATGCCCTTATGGTGTTATTGAAATATATGAAGAAAGAGTTCCAGTTAAAAAAGATCCAAAATAAATAATTTCATGAAAAATAAATAACATTAAAAAGCTTTTCTTTTTCTGATTTTATACTTTAAATATTTTTAACTTTTATTTAAAATAACTATATTAATTATAATGATTATATAATTGTAAAATTACTTAAAAAACAATAATATATTTAAAATTGCTAAACTAAATTAAAAAAATCATGCAAAGTATGAGGAATTTAATAAAAAACTATAAAAATATAAATAATTTTAAAAAATAAGAAATATTAAAAATAGCTATTTAAAATTAATAAACAATAATAAACAATATTAGCTATTATAATCAAAAATTAGTTTTTTGGGAAAAAATTACATTGATATAATTTAATTAAATTTAAATCTGCAATAAAAATATTATTTTATTATTGAAAAAATAAGCAAATAATTATCACACCATAATTTAAAATAACAATAAATATTATATAATTTAAAAAATCATTTAATGCAAATGAATAAAAAAATATTAAAAATCTGAGATTTTTAATTGTTTAATAAAAATTTTTAAAAATATAGAAATTTTGTCTTTAACTAATAGCTATTATTATAATATTTTTTTATAAAATCAATAGTAATAATCTTGTGCAGAATAAGTTGAATGTTTGCTTAAAAATAGCTATTATCAAATTAAAATAAAATTTCAATTTAGTGATATGATGAAAGGTCGAGTAATTTTCGTTGGTGCAGGACCAGGTGATCCTGAATTATTAACAATAAGGGGACATAAAGCAATAGAAAATGCAGATATTATCATTTATGCAGGTTCACTTGTGAATGAAAAAGTGTTAGATCACAGAAAAAAAGATGCCAAAGTTTACAATAGTGCTTCTCTTGATTTAAATCAAATAATAAAAATTATAGAACAAGGAATAGCTAATGATAAAACAATAGCCCGAGTTCATACTGGTGATCCATCAATTTACGGAGCTATTGGAGAACAAATCAGAGAACTAAAGAAAAGAGATATTGAATATGAAATTATTCCAGGAGTTAGCTCTGTTTTTGCAACTGCAGCTACTTTAGAAGCAGAACTTACACTTCCAGAAATTTCACAAACTGTTATAATTACAAGACCTGAAGGTAGAACTCCAAAACCAAAAAGTGAAAGTTTATCAAGTTTAGCTACACATCATGCTACAATGTGTATCTTTTTAGGAGTAGGAATGATAGATGAAGTAGTTGCTGATTTAACAAAAGAGTATGATGAAAACACTCCAGTAGCTGTTGTGAAAAAAGCTTCTTGGGAAGATGAATTAATAATTAGAGGAACATTAGCTACAATTGGAGAACAAGTAAAAAAAGCTAATATAAATAAAACAGCTATGATTATAGTTGGAGATGTATTAAACCCAGGAGACTTTAATCCATCTAAATTATATGATCCTGATTTTAAACATGAATATCGTTGAAAAAATATGAAAAAATATAAATTAATTGATTCATTTAGTATAGTATTTTCTTTTTTTAAAATCAATAAATAATATTTTTTAAAGTGTAAATATTTAAACTTTTGTAAAAAAAATAGCACAATTTTTCAATTGAATTATGGATTTAAACTGTAGCTAAACTAGTGTCCATATTTGGAAGATTAATATCATTAAGAATACTTGCATTAGCTACTTTTATTTCCTCATGATCATGAACAGCTAATGTAAAAATACCATTGACAAATATCTGATAATCAGTAACCTTAACATACAAAACAATGTTCATAATTTCTTCAAGACTTGATATATCAGTATTCAATTCATGGGAAGCACTTAATATTTCCAAAGCGATGAATTGTTTTTCTTTATTTAAATCCATGATAACATTATCATTTATCTGAATACTAGTTTCATGTTCATAATTTTCCACTTTAATAAACAATGCATCAGCTATAGGATCATAAGTATAATTTATAGATTCTTGGCTTATCATTTTATTCATATCTCCTCTGGAAACGTTGTAAGTATCCTTATTTCATTTTTACTCTCAATAAATATTATAAGTATTAAATTATATTTATTGTTTTCTGGGTGTGGATAAAAAAGCTTGAATTTATTAAATTCTTGAAATTCTATCCTCAATGGATATTGTGTTTTTAATAATTTAAATACTAATTTGTAACTACAATATTTTCTGTTTGTCCTAAAAGGAAGTGATTAGTTTCAACAATATTAATATGTTTATCCTTATTTATATCTTTAAGGATAGTTAATACATCACTTTCATCAAACAACTCTTTTATAAAAAACACTCTCCTTTAACAATATTATACTCATAAATAAAATTAAAATAAAGAATAATTTATACAGTTATTAATACTAAAAAACAATAGTTAATCAAGCTTAAAAATTAAAACAAAGATATAAAAATGCAAATTTTTTATTTAATCTCATTTTGAATATTGGCAAAGCATTTCTTTGTAATAGTATTTTTTTTAAAGTTTACCATGTGTTTTCCATGCCATTAGCTATTTTTTGGATTTTTTCATTATTATTTCTTAAAAAATTAGTTATTTTCCCTTGTTATTCTATGAATGACATTAATCTTTAAATTTTTAATATTTTTTGAGTTTACAGCATAGCTGTACTCAAACAATTTAATTTATTATGATTTTCTATCTTTTAAGTAGCTGACCAGGATTTAAAAAATCATCTAAGAAATTTAAAAAATCATTGAAATAGCTAATGTTTGTTTTATCATTTAAATAGGCATCATTATTTAATAAATAGTCTATATCATTTAATTCATAGCTATCCACAATCGTGTCTTTTAAATTTTTTCCTATTTTAATGATATGGATATTTTCATAAGATAAAACAAATTTTATGAATTTTTGAGCGGTTTCAAATTCTCTTTTTTTGTTTAAAACAAGAGTATCTTCTAAAATATAGGAAATATCTGGGTGACTAGCTAAAAAATTACTGCTTGCTTTTTTATCCCAAATCTTTGGACCTTCATGAATTCTATATTTGTTTTGTTTGTAAACATTTAACTCAAAAATAAAAATAGCTATTTTATTTTCATCTGTCCAATAATCACTTTTAAAAACAGAAAAATCATTACTTTCTAACTTCTCTTCGATAGATTGTTGGGTTTTTCTAAGTTGAGGGTGTAGGGAATCAGCTGGAACATTGGGGATATTAAACTTAATAGTTATTATTTTTGTTTTTCTATCTTTAAATTGAGAAATAATCTTATCAAAATCGATTTTTTTGCTAATTTCATGGAAATAGTCAATTTTTTTCTTATTAGCTAATAGGAAATTTCTAGAAGCTATGACAAACTCAGCCATTTTTTCCATTCTAAGTGAAGCAGCTACATTTCTATTTTCATCAGTAGGATCAATAGCTATTAATGGATCTTTAAAAAGATTGGAAGTCCCATAATTTTCTAAATCGATTTTTGTCTTGTTTTTCCACTCTGATGCTGCTTTTAATGTGTTTTCAAAAGAACCATATTTTAAAATTAGAATTTCACAGAGATACCCTGCAAAACCACCTACTTTAAATTCTGATCCATAAGTTCCAACTTCACTCATGAACTTTTTAAGAAGTAAAACTTCATCTTTTTGATTACTATCTAAGTGTTTCTCCATGTATTGTGTATGAAGAAGAGTTCTGTCTACTGCTGATTTTAATTGACTTGCATTAGCTATTTTATAACATGGAACAAAGTCCACATCATAACCTTTTATATGACTTGTAATATATGGGTGTGAAGCATAGTGTTCTTCAGCTATTCCATTAAGATGATTACTACATTCATATCCTAAATATAGTCCTTTTTCTTTCAAATAATCTTCAGATTTCTCAAGTGAGAAGTTAATAAAAATATCAATGTCAGCTTTTCCAGAAAGCCAAGTGTCTTTAGCTACAGAACCTACTAGAATAGCTTCAACACCTATATTTTCTTTTTTTGATTTTTTGTTTATATAATCAATTGCTTCTTTAGCTATTTTACGAACTTTTTCTCTTTCAGCTATTGAGGGTTTTATTTCTTTTAAGATTTCTTTGTAGTCCATAAAATCACATTTAATTAATTTAATGATAATTTTTATATATTTTTTTGATATTAAAAAATAAATATAAGAGTAATTATAATTTGCATGAAATATAAATTATTAATTATATTATAATAAATAGAAATTATAAAAAATTTATTAATTATTCTTTGTATTTTAATATAAATTATTAAATATATTATTATAATTTTTACTATTAATATAATTTATTAAATATATTATAATAAATAGAAATTATAAAAAATT
>WRMT01000081.1 GCA_009777005.1 Methanobrevibacter sp.
TATTTATAATAGGATAACGAAAATCAAAGCTTATGAATAATAGGATAATATATTATTTGACAAAACTTTGAAAATGTCAATCTGGATTAATTTATCAAATCTTATTTAATAAAGCATGATTTAAAAGGTTTTAAACAAGTTTAAAATTATCATCTTTTTTAAATCAAATATGAGAATTATACTTTTTCATTTATATAATATTTCATTAAAAGCAATTTATTTAAATATAATATTAAAAATACAATTTTAATAAAATTTAATAAAAATAATAAAAATTATAGTTTTATTAAATAATATTATGTAGAAAAATAGAAAAAAATAAGTTAAATAATGATTATAAAAAAATAATAAGACTTATAATGATGCAACAAGAAGTTCTGTATTAATGTTAGGAATTTGCAAATCATTAACCCCTACAAAATTAAGTTGAGGAGTTTTTGTATCTTTATTATGAATTTTAATGGATAATGTGAGATTTGATTTAATTTTTTCTTTACTAATTAATATTTCTAAACTCCCTTCATAAATGGTTTTAAGAAAATGTTTTTTAGTTTTAAAAAGTTTTGAAGCATTAAATATTTCAAGTCCAATGGGAACTTTATTTTTGTTGAAATCCATAACTATTGATTCGCTTAAAAAAACAGAAAATTCGTATCCATAATCTTTTTCAGAATAAAAGAATAATATATCATTTTCATAATCAAAATCAAAAACCAGTTTTTTCTCATTCATTTTAAAGCTCCTCATTATCTTAGTATAAATGTTGTGTAACAATATTTATATATTTATCTTTAATTGCAACTATAATACGGAGATTATATTGCTCTTTATATTTATAGACCAAAGCAAATTTTTTACTTTCTTCTTTTTTGATATCAAGAGGTGTTTCTTCTGTTATCAACTTAATAATTAATTCAAATGAGAATTTTCTAGTTTTTAACTTCCTATTAGAATGTTTAGTTTGTCTTATATGTTTTTTATTAAAACTATGTAAATAATCCACAATATTATACTCATTCAATCTAATAGTCATTTATAACCCTTAGCTAGATGATAATTTTTTTTAAAAGATGATTTCTCTCTACAGTTATAAAAATAAGAAAAAACTCATTAACTAATTTATAAATCTTCATCCCAGATTTTTTTTATTTGATTAACTAATTTATTTACTCCTTCTTCTTTACTTTTATTATTGTCAATAGTGAAATCAGCTATTTCTTCATAATATGGTATTGCCTCTTCAAATTCTAAGATATGTAATTCTCGCATATCACCTATTCTTTGACCATTATTTATAGCATTTTTTTGCTTCCATTCTTCTGGATAATTATCCTGTATTTGTTTCAAAATAATATCATTATCACGTTTAATATTTATTAAAGTACCAATTTCTCTTAAAAAAGAGAGATTTTCATAAGTTAAAGCTAAATCTGGACTACCAGTTATGATAGATATTTTTTCAGTTTTTAACTCTTTTAAAAAAGGATAGTATTCTTTTTCAAAAAAGTATTGAGCATTTTTTCTACAAATTCTTTCTAAAAGAACTTTCTTAAAGTCACTATCTTTATAACCCTCACTTTCTTGAAATTTTTTCCAAATAAATTCATCAATATCTATAAAATCAAGATTTAAAATCTCTGCTGCTCTTTTTCCAAGTGTATGGGTTCCAACCATATATGATCCTATTAGTATAATATTTTTCATATTATTAACTCCAAAATGATTATTTAAACAAAATCATTATTTTAATATTTTAATATTAGTAATAATTGTAAAGCTATAAAGAATATATAATTATTACTAAAAAAATATTTTTTATGATTTTATTAAATATAATCTAATTATTATTACTTATATATGTTTGTATTATTATGTTTTGAAAATTTATTTTTATAAAAATAGGGAGCTAGATTTTCATGAAAAATTAGAGAAGGTAATCAATAATTTAACAAACTTTGTAGTAGAATTGCATTGGTTTTCTAAGAGTACAAATCAATTTCTTCTTAATTCAAATAATTTTTTAATAAAATCAGAGAATAATAATTTAAAAAACATTCCATAAGTCAATTTTCTTAATCTTGATTCATAGAAATTTTACTTATTATTAAAGTCAATGGATTAATTTTTGCAATTTTCACTAAAATTTACAACTATAGTACTCGACATTTGATTTAAAAATGAGGATAGTTTAAACTCGTTTAAAACCCTATAAACCATATTTTATTAAATAAAATTAGATAAATTAATCAAAATTTACATTTTCAAAAGTTTTGTCGAATAATATAATCCTATAATTTTATAAAAAGTAATAAAATAAATATAGTTTATATTATGATGAAGAAAAGAAAATTTAAAAAGTAATTTAAAACTTAGAATAATAAAACTAAGAAATATTGTTAAAAAATTGCAAAATATAAATACAGGATGGGAAACAATTATTTTTGTTCAATGAGTATATATACTAAAATAGAAAATGTTCAAAAAATTTTTATATATGAATTTTTGTTTAAAATTTTTTACAAATTCTTATCAATGTTCAGCGAACTCATAATCATTTCCCAGCCTCGAAAAGGGAAAAAAAATGAATAAAAGTTTAACGAGTTTCCCTAAAGTTCAGAAGGGATGAAAAACGGCAATTTCACATAAGCCTAAAATACACATTAAGCTGAAATTGCAGGTTGTCCTATTGTAAAAATTAGAATAATTGCTAAAATAACACCTAACAAGATTAAAGGAGCTCCAGCTTTAAATATTTCTTTAATTTTTACAAAACCTGTTCCATAAGCCATAGCTACTGTTGGATCAGCCATTGGTAGCATGAAAGACAAAGAACAAGCAATAGCTACTGGAACAGCATAAGTTCCAATTGGAAGTGATTGTGATTGTGCAAGTGTTACAGATAATGGAACCAAAATAGCAGCTAATGCAACATTAGACATTACTTGAGTTATTAAAATACCTATTAGCATCAAAATAGCTACGATTAATATTACTGATGGGTCTGGTCCTAATAAATTTAATAAATCATTAATCAGCCATTCAGCAGCACCAGTATTTAATAAAGCATTACCTAAAGACAAAGCTCCTCCAAAGAATAATATTAAGCCCCAATCAATATTTTTTTGAGCATCATCCCAATCAAGGATTTTAAACACAAAAAACAAAGATGCACCGATTAAAGCTATTGAAGAGCTATCTAAGCCAGTTGTACTAGCTGTAATCCATAAAACAATTGTAAACAATAGTATAGCTAATGCAACCTTTTCAGCCTTTGTTATTCTACCAAGGATACTAATTTTTTTATTAATAGTTTCTTTACCACCAATTATTTCCTTAACTTCAGAAGGGAACAACCAACCAAGATATTTCCATATTGCAATTAACATGATAACAGTTAAAGGGACACCGAATAACATCCACTCAGCAAAAGGAATATGAGTATAAGCTGCTGCGATTAAATTAGGAGCAGTGCCTATTTCAGTAGCTAAACCTCCAGCAAGAGATGCAAACGAAGCTCCTAAAATCATAGCCTTAGCAAAATTACTTTTACCTTTATCTGCTTCTTTACATCCCATTAAATTGATAATTTCTCTAATTATAGGAATGACTAATGCAAATGCCACAACATTCTCAATCCAAGCCGAAAGAATTCCTGTGGAAAACACACTTACAAATAATCCTCGTGTAGATGTTGTACCTGCTTTATCAAGCATGAAATAAGTTAAACGTTCAACTAAGCCACTTTTTCTAATACCTTCTGCAATAATAAATCCACCTATCATTAAAAATAAAATAGGATTTGCAAAACCAATAACAGCATCTGGAAAAGAAGTTATTCCCAAAATAGGCTGTATAAATAATATAATTAATGATGTAACTGCTAAATGAACAGCTTCACTCACCCACATAATAATTGCAAAAGCCAATAGGGCTATTGACATTTGTCCAGCCATGTTCAATCCATCTAATGGAAGAAGCATTATAATTACAGCTACAATAATAGCTAATGGAAATCCTAATTTTTTAAAATCCATAAAAATCACATCTCTACAAAATTTTACAATAAAATCATTTAAGTATTTAAGAGTATAAACTAAAAATTAATTAATTTTTCAAATAATAAGATCATCTATAACTTTTAATTTAAAGATAAAATCTAAAAATTAACTAATTTTTCAAATAATAAGATCATCTATAACTTTTAATTTTCAAAAAACAAATTATCTATTAAATTTAACATAATAAATTAGCTCGTTCTCTTATATAAACATTGAGATTTTTTTAAACTGAAAGTGTCAAAAATTACCTGCTAGAAATTGGAATTTCATTCATCCCCTCATTCATTAATAACACATTTTTAAGTTTAAAATATATTTTAAAAATTATTATTTAACTATAATATTTTAATTTTCTAAATTATCTAATAATTATTATTTTTAAATATAAATGGTTAATATTAATAATTTTTTTAAATGATATAAATATTTTATGTAATAGATATAACAAAGCAAATTATTAAAAATTCTAAAAATATTTTAATATGATTTAAAATGATAAAAAAGTAAGTATAAAAAAATATTTTTTTTAAAAAAAAATCTTATGAAAAATAAGTAATATTTTATTATGAAGGTATTTATTTTATTAAATTAATTTTTCTCAATTAAACATCTTAAATTTGTGAATTTACTGTCTTTTACAAATCAATTAAGTAGTTAGATAAATTTAAAAACACTTTTTCATTGTTACTGAATTCATGATCTATCCCCTCAAGAACTATAATTTTCACTTTTGGGTTTATATTTTCTAAAAGAGGAGAATACTTAACAGAAGAGTCTAGTTGTCCAAAAATGACAAATGCAAATTCTCCATCAAATTCTTTCAATCCTTTTTTCATTCTATGAAAGTTAAGCATAAGAACAGGGTTTATTATCAATAACTTTTTTATTTTAGCTATTTTATAAGAATACCATCCAGCTAATGTTCCTCCTCCAGAATTTCCCATAAGAATTATATCATAGTTTTTAAAGCTATTTAAAGTAGCATAGCTATTAACATATTTCATAATTTCATCAAAACTATCTTCAGAATGTAGATAAGAAGAAGGAGGTGTAGATGATACAATAACTGTGTACCCATAATCTTTATTAAACCTAGTAGCTATTTTCTCATATTTTCTATTATTCCCAAAAATATCTCCACCAATACCTACCATTATCAAAAGAAAATGTTCATTACCATGATAAATACCAATATCCAGTTTCACATCAAGACTTTTATGATTTACAATTGTTTTAAAATTTATCTCATCTTTAATCATATAATCATTTATTGTTACTTTTTACCCAAAAATTGTAGTAATGAATTTCAACTTAGTTAGTGAAAAATAATATAGTTAATAATAAGGACAAGTTTGTTATTTACGAAGATAATGCAATGAAGATATTAGGAGTATTAGATGGGTTGATGGTGTTTATTGACCTAAATACAAAACATTCAATCATATTGATAATAGAAATCAAAAAAAAGCATTGTACAATTAACTACTCTTAAAAAAAATACCAATGGTAAAATCACAAGTTAATAACTGTAAAAATAGATATTCCTAAGTTCAACCATTTAAAAAATGTTTTAAAGGAATTTTAAAAGGTTTTTAAGAAAATATCAATGTTTTATCGTTATATATCCAATATAAAGAAAATGCACCAGATAAAATACTTCAAACAACACTCAAGGAATGAACTATTTCTGGTGCATGAGCGAAATTTATAGCCCTCAAAATTGGGATTGACAAAATGTTAGTTGGTAATAAAAATTACTCTTCTGAAAAACCGAAAATCTGCAAAGTCAAGCTTATAATCCAATTAAAAAATTACACAACTAACAAATTGACAGACACAAATTTAGAAATGCTGAAATTTTTAATACTTCTTGTTAGAAACTATTTTCAAACCTACTTTCTTCAAAAGTTCTGGCATCTCTTCCATAGTTAGAATATTTACTTTTTTCATTGTTTTATTAAGTTCTTTCCATGGTTTAATATTAGGATTTGTTTTTTCATCTTCATCCCTTATTATACCATATTTCCACCCAATCTTTAGTCTACTTTCTAACCAGATTTCATGATACTTTTTACCTAATTTTTCTAATTCTTCTAGTGGGAAATTGCAAATAGATAGTCCTTCATCATCTTCATTAACTATATTATAGTCTAATGATTCATAAATATCTGGAAGATAATTTGCTTGATTGTAACTAGAATTTCGAACATTAGGACGTAATTTATCAAAGTCTTTTTCCCCAATATATAATCTTCTTTTACTTAATATTTCAACAAAGTAATCATGAACCATAGGAGTTAAAAGCCTATATTTTGTTTTAACAACTTTTAAATCTATTAACTTCAGAATTTCTGGAATGTTAATTATAATATCCCTATCATAGTCTTTAGTACCTTCATCGACCTTATCCCATGGAACTAAATAGGGAGATATTTTTTTATCCTCATTTCTAACTGGACCATATTTGTATCCTTGATTCAGCTTCATTTCCATCCAATCGGCATGCTCTATTTCTGCTAAATATTCTACATCATTATCATGAA
Source organism: Methanobrevibacter sp. (assembly GCA_009777005.1). Classification (GTDB taxonomy): domain Archaea; phylum Methanobacteriota; class Methanobacteria; order Methanobacteriales; family Methanobacteriaceae; genus Methanorudis. Next base: position 6,602 of record WRMT01000081.1, read on the forward strand.
ATTTTTCTTGTGCTTTTCTACTATCATTTATACTTGCTATTTCATAACCAATTAAATTTAATTTATTTGGGATAGACCTAGCTACTCTCCAATTAGAAAAAATATGTGCTTCTGGCAAATCTTCAAAATTCTTAAATACAATTTTTACTCCTTTCTTTTTTCTCACATCATTGTGATATTCATGAGTTTTTTTAGCTATTTTTTCAATATTTTCTAATAATTGCCGTGGTGTGTTTACATCAACCTTTTTAAGTCTTTCGAGTTCTAATATTGTTTTATTATCCGTTTTAAAATCAATGGATAATCCTTGAGAAAACATTGATTGGATATCTAAAACTTTATAAATATATTTTTCTTTCTTTCTTATTTCTTCTGTAGATAATGCTCCGTTTTTAATAATATATTCAATATCAATTCTTTTTTCTGATAAATCTATTGTAAATTCGTTATCTTTCTTTCTTATACTAGTTTTTACATCATCATAGTTTTTATCCCAATTTTCCAAAATATTACACAGAATCAATAAAAAGGTCAATGGACTATCAACGAGATTTAACCTTCCAACATCGTAGTTTTTCATAAAAACTTTATCATAAAATTTATGGAGCAAAATAGCTGTAGCACTATCTGCTACAGGGAAGAAGAAATAGGAACTTTTTCTTTCGTATTTTTGAATAAGATAACCATAAATTAAAAGAACGATTATAGCACTAAAATATCCATGATTAAGAAAGTTTTCCTGCCCCATTACTTTAATATAATTATCCAGTTCATCCTTTATTTCACATAGTCCAACATTTTTTCCAAATGTTAAATAGAGTTTATGTGCCAAAATATCTAATGGTCTAAATAAATCTAAAAAATTTGCTTCGTCATATAATTCACGATAATATTCTCCAAAATCAGGGTTTTTCTTATAAATACTATTAAAATTATCAAAATTTTTAAAGTTTATTAATATTTCAACCTCATTTTTACCATGTAAAGAATCCACACTATCATTTATAAACTTCTTCATCTCTTCATTGATTATTTCTAAAGGATATGCTATATCATGGAAAAGAGAAGTTATACCCCAACGATAGAAGAATTCTTCATGATTAGTTTCAAAAGCATCTTGATATTTATCATAATTTGTCCCTTGGTATTTGTCATTATTAATAGTTTGACTCATGAAAACTTCCCTAAATGTTTCATTATTAGCATAAATAGCTAGACCCAAAATGAAAACATTTACAGAATGAACATAAATATCGATGTCTCGTTCAATTAAACTTTCAGCACTTTCTTCATATTTTCTTAAAGTATCAAGTAAGTTTAATATATAATTAGGTTCAGTTTTTCCAAGATCTTCTTTTTTCTGATCTGACATCCTCATACTAGTTATTTGATAAATTTCAAAAAACAATTTGTATATATCACTAGCTTTTTCTTGACTTTCATCGTTTAAGAAGTCTAAAACTGCTTCTTTCATAAACTTCCTATAAAAGTGCCTATTAACTTTATCATCATTTATTTCAAGGATTTCAAAGAATTGAGATACATAGCTAATTAAACCCTTATTTTTACTTCCTTCACTTTTAACATACTTTTTACCGTCAGCATGATTAGTGCTACTTTTATTCATATTTATTGTCATTATTGTCCCTCTAAATATTAATTTTTAGATTATCCCTAATTTTAATTAAAAATTATTATTATAATAAAGCAAAAACTTTTATTAACGAATTTTAAATAATTAAAAAGGTTATTCTGATACGTTGCACAATTATTTTTGTTCAATAAATATATAAATAAAGATCAAAAATTTTTAAAAAAAAATGAATGTTTCAATTTTGTTTGTCAAAATAAAATTAAACTACAATCACTATTCTTTAAAAAACAATTTTATTTAATTTATTCTTTTTAAAATTTAAAACACTTATGCAATGATCATAATCTAAAACATAATAACCAAATATAATTATTCTTTTTTAACAATCATTAAATCAATTTCTTTAAGGAAGACAGGTAACTGACTAACAGTTTTCTTGTTTAATTTTTGTAATTCTTTATCTAATTCTTCCCAAGGCACGATATTTTTATTAATCTTTTTAATTAGCATTGTTTTATCATCGTATTTGCTTCCATCATCATATTTCCAACCATCACTTTTAACTTCAAATGCCCATATCTCATGCAAAGATTTGGCCAAAATATATTGTTCTTCATCGGTGAAATTAGTAATTTCTTTTCGTTTATCTTTAACTGACACTATCCCATAACCCATAGTTGATTTCAGTAAAGAAGGTAAAACATAAGCTAACTTATAGTTAGAATATTGAGTGATTAAGGGCAATTGATGAAATTTTCGTTTTTTCTTGATTTCTTCATTATAAAGATTATGGGTTTTAATAGCTACTTCTCTTAAACATGTTTTAACAATTTTTAAATCTATATATCCTAAAATTTTATGAATATCCTCTAAGAGTTCTTTATCAGTTTCTTGATATTCAATTCTTAAATCATCCCAACACTGAAAATAATTTAAAAAATCTAAAGCCTTCATTATTGAGCAATGTACACTTGAATTTTTACCAGGTTTCAAATGAAGATTTTCTTTTTTGGCAAACCAATTTTTAGGGAAATAAATCCAAGAAACATTGTCAATTTGTTTAACAATAGCATTATGCTGAATTTTAGCTAAATTATTTAACTCATGATCTGAAAATTTCGTTATGCTCTCCCTTACATCAGTTTCAGGAACTATTTCATAACCAATAGAATTTAGTTCTGGATTCAATGATTGTGCTCTTTTAAAGCAATAATATTTTCTATTATCCTCTAATTCCCTAAAATCTTTATAATTTGCCCTATAATAATAATATGTTCGTTTAGCTATTTCTTCTATCGTTCTTATTAATTGATTAGGAATTTTTAAATCTATAGTAGTATAAATTGATAAAGGGTCGACATTTTCATTTTTAGGTTTAATAATAAAATCTTTGGAAAATATCTCATCTATTTTTAAAACACCTGTAACCAGTTTTATTTTCTCTTCAACAAAGTCCTTTGTTACCAATCCACTTTGAAATAAGTAGGTAATTTCAAGTGAATCATCACTTATATCCAACTCACAATCATCTACATGGAATCGTTTTTTATCTTGAATACCAAAAGCTTTTCTACTCCACTCTTGTAGCTCATCGCACAAAATAAGTAAATATCCTAAAGGATGTTCATTAACACTTAATGGACCTCTACAAAACGGTTTTTTCTCATCTTCTTCTGGATTCCATAAAACATTTCTATAGTAGTTATGTAGTAAAATTGCACTTGCACTATCTACAATAGGGAAAAAGAAAAGGGAATAATCTGTTTTCTTCTTATTCATATTCTCTTTTTGTATAAGATTACCATATACTAATAAAACAAGAATAGCACTATAAAATCCATGATCAATAAATCCATTTTCAGCCATGGTTAAAATAAAGTTATCAAGACTATGTTTAAGAGTATTAAGTTCCAAATCATCAAATGCAATTAACAATCTATTAGTTATAAGGTCTAAAGATTTAAATGAATCTAGAAAATTAGCATTATTAATAATAGTTTTTTCAATATTAACAGGATCTTCACGATAATCCTTACCAAAATCACTATTTAACTTAGTAATCGTATGTAACTTGTGGAAATTTTTAAAATCAATAGAAGTTGAAACCTCAAAATTATCAGAAACAACATTTACACTATCATTAATGAATTTCTCCAATTGTTTCCCAATAATTTCAAGAGGATATCCAATATCATGAAAAAGAGATGCTATACCCCATCTGAAAAAAAATTCTTCATAAAAATTAATATTATCTGTGTTAATCTCTTCCCTATTGATTTTGTCTTTACTAAGTTTATCTTTAGTAATTTCATTTCCATTAGTATTATTACTATTAGTTTGACCATCATAAACAAAATAATGTTTATTTGACAAAATAAATTCTTTGAAAGCCTTCCTATAATTTGAATTATTAATATATATTGAAAGACCCAGTAAAAAAACATTAACCGCATGAATATAATGATCTCTTTGTTTATTTATTAAGCTACCAGTACTTTCTTCATATTTTCTCAATGTATTGACAATATTGATTAATGTATTATCATATTCTGAGTAAATATTACTTTCAGAACCTTTAAAAATAGGATAAATCTCAAAAAATGAAGTATAAACATGTTTAGCATTATACGGACTTTCAACAACTAAAAATTGCTTTATAGCACTTTCAATCATTTTTTTATAATTTGAGTTTTTATCATATTTAATTATCAATTTTTCAAAGAATTCACCAATATCATCTGTTAAAACTTTACACACCTTCA
>WRMT01000082.1 GCA_009777005.1 Methanobrevibacter sp.
AAAATAAGATCATCTGTGCAAATATTACTGAATGCAGCTTCCCTTGGAAGATAATGTTCGTTGTTAATATTATATCCATATAGATGATAATTTTCCCATCCCATTACTATTTGAACTATTTCATGGAACTCATCCAAATTTATATTTGGATTCAAGTGAATTCTTCTCCAAATCGGAACTGGAGCATCTTTTAACTTGATTCTAACCACTGCAATTTCATTTTCCATATAATATCTCCTTTTTTTAATATTTTTGAAAATTAATGGCGTTTCAGTAGAAAAATCTACTTAAATGATTTTTTCAATCATTATCTGAAATTTTGAAAATAAAAAAAATTTGTGAGTATTTATAAAATTTAGCTATGGGATAGATTTAGTGGTTTGTAAATTTATTTTCATAAAAATCCAAATTTTGAACAAATTTTTTTAGAAAATATATGTCTTTTAAAAAATCGGGAAAATGTTGAAACATGTTATAATTTGTTATAATTTATTTAATTTTAATATTTATATTTTTAATAATATTTTTTTATAAAAATAAATTATATTAATCATTATTTTATTAAATAAATTAATTTAAACAAAATTATAAATTTTAAAGATTCCAGTAATTTATTCAATAAAATTAAATTAATTTTGCAAACCACTATATATTAATATTTAATCAATGGAGGAAAATATGCATCCCAGACCAAGTCCAATAGCTGCTTCCCTTTATACTCTCAGAGATTTGAATGTTGATGTTGTTATAATGCATGGTCCTCATGGGTGTTGTTTTAGAACAGGTCGGCTTCTTGAAGGTGATGGTGTTCGGGTTTTAACAACAGCTATGGCTGAAAATGACTTTATATTTGGAGCTAGTGAAAAATTAGAAGAAACCCTTAAGAAAGCTAATGAAATGTTTCACCCTAAGCTTGTAGGGATTGTTGGAACATGTGCAAGCATGATTATTGGAGAAGACTTAAAAGAAGCAGCACAAAATGTGGATATTGATGCTGTTGTTTTGCCAGTAGAATCTCATGGTGGTTTTGGAGAAGGAGATAATACTGAAGGAGCAATAGCTGTTTTAGAAGTAGCTAGTGAATATGATGTTATTTCAAAAGAAGAAGCAGGAAGACAAATTGAAATGCTTAAATTAGCTACTGAAATTGAAAAAACAAGAGGTATGGCCCAAGGAGACTATATCAAACCAAATTTTGGAGATAGTAAAGAAAAAATAGCTAAGTTAATAATTGAAAAAATTAAAGAAGGTAAAAATGTTGCATTTGTTTTAAATGCAAAGAAAGAAACTGCTTATCTTTTTAGTGATGTGTTAAATGTTGATTACTCTTCCATACTAAATAATCCATCTTCAGATAATAAATCAAACAAACCAATGATAATAGCTAATTTAGATGAAAATATTGGTCTTCCAAGAATAAGAGACCATGCGAAAAACATTAAAAAATGTTTAAGTAGTGAGAATATAGCTATTGACTACATTACTGGAGGATTAGATGAATATCCAGTAAGTCCTAGAAAGTGTGAAGAATTCTTAAAAAATAAAGATGTTGATTTAGTGATAGTAGCTGGAGTTCCTCATGCTTTAAAAATCGAAGATTTAGATGTAGAATCCATAGCTATTACTGATGGACCTCGTTTAGTTGAACCACTTCGAAATTTAGGTTACAATCATGTGGTAGCTGAGTTAGATGCTCATTCAAAAACACTTGGAACAGAGAAAATTGTAGATTCTGATTTTGGTGTGATGCTTAGAACAGCTATTGAATGGGAAAAAAATGATTAATTCCTATTATCTATGAGAATAATCGAATTTTAAATTATTGAACTAAATAATATTAATGTTAAATTAAATTTTTTTAAATTAAGATATATTAAGGCAAAATCATGATTACAATTATTGACTATGGTAGTGGTAACCTCAGAAGCATGTCTAATGGGCTATCTAAAGTTGGATCTAAATCTATAATTACCAATGATCCAGAAAAAATAGCTAATGCTGAATTTTTAGTTCTTCCAGGAGTTGGTGCATATGGCACAGCTATGGAAAATATTAGTCCATATAAAAAAATAATAATTGAACATATTAATGATGATAAACCTTTTTTAGGTGTTTGTTTAGGTTTACAAGTCCTTTTATCCTATAGTGAAGAAACAGCTAATATTAAAGGATTGGGGATTTTTAAAGGAAATGTGAAAAAATTTAAAAATATTGAAAAAATTCCACATATGGGATGGAATCAGTTGAAAATAGCTAATGATAATTGTCCAATATTAAAAGGAATTGACAAACAATTTTTCTATTTTGTCCATTCTTATTATGCTGATTCTGATGATAGTTCAATTGTTGCAGGTACAGCAAATTATGGTATTGACTTTACTGCAGTTTTACATGAAAACAATCTATTTGCAAGCCAATTTCATCCTGAAAAAAGTGGTATTCAAGGGCTTAAGCTACTTAAAAACTTTGTATCATTGAAAAAATAGCTATAATTTAGGTTATATGATCTTGTTGTAGAATTATGTATGTTATATAATCTTGTTGTACAATCCTATTATGATAAACAAAAGGAAGAAATTTTAGTTTATTATTGAACAAAATTTAATATATTAAATTTTTTTTAAATATTTTTAAAAAAGTCATGGGAAATTAGTTTATGAACAAGTCATGGGAAAGAATCAAAAAAATTATAAAAAACTTTAAAAACATTTAAATCTTATTAAATACAATGAAAAAGTGTTATTTAATACTTTTTATGAAAAGTGATAATTTTAATCTATTTCTGGTAGTCCAATTCTGGTTAAATACTGTGAAAATCTAGCTGAAAGACTTTCTCTAAATAATTCATTCAGTGAAGCTAGATAATGTTCTTTAAATTGAAAATATAAAAAATCTCTAGAAACTGTGAAATATGACTTAAAATCCAATGCCAACGAAGTGATTATTTTTTCATTGTTAGAATGGTCGATTAATAATGATTCCTTAAAAAATGGTATCGAGGGTTATTATTTTGTTTAACAATCTTCCAATTTTTGGAATTTATCTTAAGAACATGTTCATGTTCACTTAGATGGGTTCCTTCCCTCAATTTATTGGAGGGAAAGGCAGGAGAAATTAATATTGACTGCATTAATTTGTCATTATATGATTTAATCTTATCCTGACTTAATTTATCATATTCTCGTGTTAATGATTGTCTGGAATTAAAATCATTTTCTAAATCACATTCTTGTGAAAGAATTAAGGCATAGGGTAATGTAACAGTATCATTATAGAGTTGACCTGTATCATCAATGGATACATAGTTAAAATCAAAATTTCTTAGTAAATCCCCTTGATGTATTCTATCTTTATTACTAAGACGATAAACTGAACATATATTCGATTTCATGTAAAAACACTATGTTATAAATAAATTCTTTTTTTAAATCTAATAGTGTTATCTTTATATTTATCTGTATCAATTTTAAAAGACTTAAGATCCTTTTCTAATTTATGAGTTGGTTTTTTATGATAAATTTGAATTTCTTTATGAGTATTATTGTTTCGTTTTGAATAATTTTCAGTGCTCACTCATCTCACCTCTTAATCCTTCTCCAATACTTTTTTCAAACAGATTAGAAATTATTCTGTGCATTTGATCAGTAGTATCAATTATTTCATTGAAATTTTTTGATTCGAAACATCTGCACGTATAATCTAAAACATATTCTCGTTCGGATATAGGATTTGGATAATTTTTATTAAATTGACCATATTGAAATTGAATATCATAATCTCCTTCATCGATTTCAATACTGTGCATAAATCTTTTAGGAGTATTGTTTAAATTTAAATGATTACATATCAAATCATTATTAATAATATTTTCCCAGTCATCAGGTTTCCCATCGAGAATTATTTGATTAATATATCTTAATCCTATATATTCTGTTTTCATAACTGGATATTTTTTTAAAGCTTTAAATACTAATTTAAGAGTAGTTAAAAAATCGTTAAATGACTTATATTCCTTGAATATAATAATAAGTGTATTATTTAGAAGTTCAACGGTTTTAGAAGGATTTTCATGTGCAGGCTTATTAAAAAAAATCCAAGATGTGAGTGTTTTTGGATCTATTGGACTAAAAGAATTTAAATTTTGTGGGAGTTGAATTTCTCCTACTTTGTTAACATTATTATAAGAAAAACCTCCTTCTTGCATTGTTCGTTGGAAATTACCTAAATGTGAACTATCGCCATCCATTAATTCTAATATTGGAGGGAATCTGAGTTCAAATATCACATCTGTTAAAAAATTTTTAGAATATTTTTGTTCATCCATGAAAACATCTCAAATATTTTAATAAATATTAGATACTTATTTTTCTATATCATTATATCGAGAGTTATGAGTATTAAATTTTTTCTTTATTTCATGTTGGGAAACAATTATTTTTGTTCAATGAGTATATAAACAAAAATAGAAAATGTTCAAAAAAATTTAATATATGTGTTTTTGTTTAAAATTTTTTGCAAATTCTTATCAATGTTCAGCGAACTCATAATCATTTCCCTGCCTCATTTACATTGGCATTTCAAAAATTCGGTTGATAGATAAATTTTCAATAAATAAGAAGAAGTTAATAATTTTGGAAAAATTTATATTTACTTTCTATTTTTAAAATAGAGTGCAAATAGCTATTTTTGAAGTATAATGAAAATATTAATCATTAATACTAAATTTAGTATAATTTTGAATAGCACCTAATAGATTTATTATACCTAGAATAGCTACATTTCATTAACTATTAAATGAAAAAAAACTTAAAAAAAAACTCATTAATATTCTTAATATTATTGAAAAAATATTTTAAAGAGTTGAATGTTATTTCATGAGATAATATTTAATTTTCAGTACTTATATTGAAAAATAACCATTCTTTAGAATAAAATTTTTCATGGGACCCATCAACTTTCAACTCTCATTTTAATGAAAGAAGTTTGGTAATAACCTATAGCTAATCAATAAATAATTATTTTTTATGAATTTATTTAAAAATTAGTGATTTTTATTTTATTAATAATATTATAATTTTAATATAAAAAATATCAATAAATAATTGATTTTTTTAAATTATAAAACTTTTTTCAATGATAAATCAATTCTTTAATAATTTAATACTATTGCAAATAAATAAACATAAACTTTAAGTATTCATATCTACAAGTAATTTTATAATACTTGAAAAATTTATTAAAAATTAGGGAAAAGATTAATTTAATTTAATCATTGAAAATTTTGTAAAAAATTAATTCAATTATATAAATAATAATTAATAACTAATAATTAATAAATAATAACTAATAACTAATTAATCAATTACAGTATATTCTAGTATGGGATTTGACAGGTGTAAAAGATGGACATGGAAGGTTTTGTTAGAGATAAAATAGCTAATGGAAAAGAAGAAAATTTACTTGAAGAAATTTTAAGTAAAAGAATATTGGAATACAAGGACATTAGCTATGAATCATCAAATTCAATGGCTCAAACTGTAATTGAAGAAGTGAAAAACACTTTAAAACTTGAAAATTATGGTGATGAATCCTTAAAAGAAATCATCAAAATTCCAGAATCTGATGTAGCTATGGGAGAAATGGGTGTTGGATCTCGTGGAGCTGGAGATTTCTTTGTTCATCGTAAAATTGCTGAGGTAGTAGCTAGTGCTAAAACAAGTTCTCTTATTAATCCAACAGCTCAAGACGATGGAGGAGTTGTAAAATCACCAATTAAAGATAGTGACATTTACATAACCACGGCCGTTGATGGAATTCATTCACGACTAAGTGAATATCCATTTTTAGGAGGATTTCATGTAGCTAGAGCTTCTCTTCGTGATGTTTGTGTTATGGGAGCAGACCCTGTAGCTATTATAAGTGATCTTCACTTAGCTGATGATGGAGATGTTGGAAAGCTATTTGACTTTACTGCAGGAGTAGCTGCTGTTTCAGAGCTTATTGATGTTCCAATCGTTGCTGGAAGCACACTACGTGTTGGAGGAGATATGGTCCTTGGAGATAGACTTGTTAGTGCTGTAGGTTCAATTGGTGTGTCAAAACATCCTCCAACTGCAAGAAAAAGAGCAGAAGATGGAGATGTGATTCTCTTAACAGAAGGATCTGGTGGTGGAACAATAACAACAACAGCTATTTATAATGGATTTTTTGATGTTATCTGGGAAACTATGGACATTAACTTTATAAAAGCATCTAATGGATTGATAAAAGATGATTTAATCAAAGATATTCATGCAATGACAGATGTTACAAATGGAGGGCTTCGTGGAGACGCCCATGAAATTTCATCCACAACTAACTTAGGTTTAGAAGTTTATCAAGATGAAATTTACTCAATGATAAGTCCAAAAGTTTTAGATATGTTAGAAACCTTAAATATTGATCCTTTAGGAGTGTCAATAGATTCACTTATGCTAATAGCACCTGAAGATGTTTCAAAAAGAATTATCAAATCAGCTGAAAGTGTGGGAGTTAAAATAAAAGAAATCGGAAAGGTTGATAATTCTGGTATTTCAAAAATGATTAAATCAAATGGTGAAGAAGAAGAATTAAAGCCATTATTTAGAGAAGCAGCTTATACAAAGATTAAAAAATTAGTCGGTGAAACAACTCCTGAAAACTTTGAAATCATGAAGAAAAAGGTTGAAAAATCAGCTATAGAATCAATAGCTAAAAAAAACAAAGTTGTAAAATATATTAAAAAGCAATAAGTGTTTAAATCTTTTGATTGGCTACTTAACATGGGAAAAACATAGTGAGTTGTTTTTGGATTATTAATTATTATACAATATTTATATTTAAAATGAAAAATTAATATTATGAAAATTTATAAAGATGAAAAAGGATTTTTTTCAATTATTGATGGGATTTTAGCTATTTCAATGATAATTATAGCTTTAATGGTATTTAGCACAGTTATTAATATGGATATTTCCCAGTATTCAAAAGAAAATGATGATTTTCTAACAAGTCAAGATGTAATGGAAATCATGGCTTTAAAGGTTGATGAAAATACTTACTCAATATTTGAAATTATTCAATCCAAGTTAGAAAAGAATAATAACTCTCTTCAATCTATTGAAGAAGTAGCTATAATTTCTGGAGAATTTTTAAATAAAACAATCCCAAATAAAAGCTATTCATTAGTTGAAAACAATCAGTTAAATGGAACTGTAATTGTTAGTAATGATAATATGAATTTAGCTAAAAATATAAGTGTTGCTATGAAAAATATAGGAAAATATAGCTTTACTCTTTATATTTGGTGAAAATTCATCATATTTATTAACAAAAATAATCAGGATTAATTAAAATAATAGCTACTGTTATTACTTTTGAAATTCCTCTATGACATAAATACTTCATTAAAATTCAACGTAGAATTCTTTCAAATCTAAGTTAAAATTTTTAAATATCTAAATGATTAAATACTAAAAAATCCTAATAATAGATAGCAGATATCATTTAATAAATATTTAAATCTTACATATTTTATTATATAATAAAGTTATATCTTAAATCATCATATTATTTTGCCCTGATAGTGTAGTTGGATAACACGTAGGATTGCGGATCCTATTCCCCGGGTTCAAGTCCCGGTCAGGGCATTTAAACAATTTTAATTAATTTTTTTTATTCGTAAGCTAATTTTTTTATATATTAATACTTTGAAACTAAAATTTGGAAGATATTTGTATGTAAAAATTTAAAGCTATTCATTTTATGTTTTAAAGTTATAAATTATTTTTTTAATAAAAAAGGATAATAACAAAATTAATTAAAAAAAAATAAACAATTATAAAGCTAATAACAAAATTATAGTGTTTTTCAAAGTTAATTCTTTATATATGAATAAATATTGAATTTTTAATATTTATAAATTTACTTAAATTAATTATTTTATTAATAAAAATCAATATTAAATTCATTTTTATTAAAAAATATTGTTAAAATTATTTATAGCTAAATTCAAGATAAATTATTATTTAATTTAATATTTAAATAATTTTAAAGAGATATTATTTTTCCAAATAATAAAGAATAACATTTCTTCAAATAATTAAAAGTTATATATTATATATTGAACTGGAACTTTAATAAAATTCAGCTATTTTTTAATGTTGATTTAATTAAAAATAGGAAATCATTAACTTTCTTATAAAAAAAACATGCCTCTTCCATCATGAGAAAAAAGAGTTTCTCCTAAATCTTTTTTTAAAGTATGTATATCTTTGTCTTTATTTTTAATTAACTCTTCTTGGATTTTTAAAAGTTCATTAAGCTTTTCCTGATAATATTTAGATGATTCATTTATTTCCTCTTGTATAACACTTTTGGAAGGTTTTAAATCATTTTTTGCTTCATTTGAATAATCATCCAAATTAGCTAAACCAAGTATATCTATACTCTTAATTTCATCAATTAAGGATAGACCTTTATCAAATTCTCCTAATCTTCTTATTAAATCTAATTTAATAAATTGAAATTTAAGATATTTATGATTTGTATGTTTAATTTTATCCATTCTATCAATAGCTAGTTTTTGTAGTGTTTCAATACATTTTTCATCATAATCCTTATAACCATAATTATTAAGACTTTCCCAAAATGCTTTTAAATAAGTTTCAGCTATTAAGGTATCTTCTTTATTTAAAAATTCATATTCTTTAGCTAAGCTATAGTAAGGAGGTTCATTTAGATTAACTTTTTTCTCTTTAAGATATTCTTTCAATAACTTATCATCCTCCTCTTTAAAAAAATTACCTTCTGTAAAACCACATTCTGGACATCTAGCTATTGGGTTTGGAACAATTGCAGCACCATGAGGCATTGAATCCAAACACAAACCAAAAGTAGTATAAGATCCTTGAATTGTTTCAACAAATTCTTTACTGCAAAATGGACATTTACATTCAATATTTCTAATAGTTGACATATTTACACCTTTTTAAACTATTTAATCAAAGTATTCCTTTTGATTGCGTCTAAAACCATTAATCATTAATTAAAAATCTTTTTCATCATTGATTTTAAATAAATCTAAGACCAATTAACCATATTTTCTACTATGATTTAAAAGCTATATAAAGGATTTAAAGTAAATACTTTAAGCCCATAAATTCACAAATTTTCAAAAACATTTAGTACTAAACTTTTATTAATATTTTAATAAATTTTATTTTTATATAAAGACTTTAAGGTAAACACTTTAAGCCCATAAATTCACAAATTTTCAAAAACATTTAGTACTAAATTTTTATTAATTTTTTAATAAATTTTATTTTTATATAAATAATTTTTATTAAATATTAATTTGATTAATTTTTTAGCTCATATTATATTTTAACTAAATATTTTAGTATTACAAAAAAATATAAATTTATTAAATATAAAAATAATACTTACTATAATAAATTTCATAAGAAAATATGATTTTTATATGAACTAATAAATACAAATTTTGGAAAATAAATAAAAAAAGGAATTCATCAAATGAGTAAAATTGATTTTAAAAAAATAAAGATTAAGCTTTATGACAATAGCTATGATTTTAGCCAATTTTCTTGTAAAATCCCAGATTTAAATGATTTTTTAAAAAAAGACGCAAATAAGCAAAAAAATGCTATGTTAAATGTTACATACTTAGCAATGTATGATGAAAAAATCATTGGCTACTTTACATTGTCAACAGATAATATTAAAATCTCAAATTTACAAGGAGATTATGAAAAAAAGTTTAAGGATAAAGATGTTTATTATAAAGTGTTCCCAGCAGTAAAAATAGGTAGATTTGGAATAGATAAAAGGTTTGAAAATAAAGGAATAGGAAAATTTTTATTTTATAGGATACTTAAAACGATTATTTCAATATCTAAATTAATAGGATTCAGATTCATAACTATTAATTCCTATGTATCTGCCTATGGTTTTTATAAAAAGATGCAATGTAAAGATACAATTAAACAAGAAAAAATAGAAAATAAATTTAAAAAATTCAAAAGATTAATTTCTCAAAATAATTACAATGAAGCATTCAAAATAACTATTTTTGTTTTCTTTGATTTACATGAGTTTTATCATCAATCTTCATAAAAGGTTCATATTCCTCCATAGTTTCTAAAACATCCTTAATAAAAGCAATTGTTTCTTCAGATGGAGGTTCTTCAATTATTCTCAAAAAACGCTCTGCATCTTCACCATATAATGTTGGAGTTGGTTTAATCGGATTAGCCATAAATATTATTCCTCCATACAATTAATAATTATTATTATTACATTATTCCCAGAGTAAATATTGTGAAGTTACAAAATAACTATTTTTCTATTTTATGATTTGTAAGAAGTTTATCATCAATCCTTATAAAAGGTTCATATTTTCCCTTATCTTCTAAAATTTCTTTCACAAATTCAATAGCTTATGGAGTCGGAGGTTCTTCTATTATTTTCAAAAAGTGTTTAGCATCTTCACCATATAATGTTGGAGTTGGTTTAATCGGATTAGCCATAAATATTATTCCTCCATGAAATTAATAATTAGTATTACTTTATTTTTAATACTATAAAAATTTTTCTTTAAAAAGATTTTTCAATAATGTTTAAAAAAAAGAAAAATCAATTTTTATAGAGTTTTGAAGGATTTCTTTAAATTTTTTTTAATAAAATGTTCTTCTCACACATTAAATCAAATATAAACAATTTTCTTTCAATTTTTAAATAAATATTTATAAAGAAAGTTATTATGATTAGTGATATTTTATAAAAACACATCTGAAAATAATATTTCCTTCATAAATATTGTCATTTTTACTTAATTCAGTTTTACTAAACTAAAAAAACTAGTTTTAAAATTAATCTATTTTAAT
>WRMT01000083.1 GCA_009777005.1 Methanobrevibacter sp.
TTCCACCAGCAGTACCAATAAATTTCTCATGAATATCCTTAAAATCATAACAATCCACCAACTTTGTCACATAATGACAAATATGATCAGAAGGAATCAAATCATTCAAATTCAAAGGAAGCAAAAATGTCTGCCCAATTTTATCTTCATGCAAAACCAAAAAAATCACCTTATAAAAATACCAATAACCAAATAATACATTTATAAGCCACAACATATAAAAATAACCAAAATAATAAAAAAACATAAAAAATTATTATTTCCTAGCCTCTTTAATATTCATTGGTCAAGATTTTTATTTCGATAAAGTTGTGTTAAGCCTAATAAAACAAATATTATGGCTAAAAAAACATTAATCCAGTTTATAACTCCATGGACTAAGTTTAAAACTAAAATTACCATACCACAAAAAATCAAAAGCAAACTTACATATTTTAATCTTTTAGCATCCATTACAACCACTTTTTTTTATTAAATATTTAATCATTACTCAAGAGTATATAGTACTGCCAATTTTCACGGTTTCAGGCATTGGCTTTTGTGAAAATGATTGTACAAAGGTTTACCTATTGAGAAAAAAAATATTTGATACTTTATATAATTCTCAATTATAATATTTATTACTTAATTGTAATACATATTTCTCATTAGAATATGTTTTTTTTTCTATGGAAATATTTGATAAGAGGTAAACTTTTGGCGAACTGAAAAAAATCGTTAAATTTAATCACACTTACAATTCACAGGAATTTTGAATGGTTCCAACCAGTTGATTTTGGCAGTGCCAATAATACTTATTCTAAACTGTCAATAGCTTTTACTAATAATTTGATTGCATTTTCTATATCTTCCATACTAGCTATACTCACGGTTGTGTGGATATATCTTGTAGGAACAGAAACAACACCAGTAGGCACTCCTTCTCTTGTTAAATGAATAGCTGTTGCGTCAGTTGTTCCACCTTCACTAACTTCCAGTTGATAAGGTATTTCACCTTCTTTTGCTGATGAAATTAAAAGATTTTTTACTTTTTCAGGTGTTATTATTCCTCTTCCACTTGCATCAACTAAAATAATAGCTGGACCTTTACCTATTTTTGCAGGAGCTTCGTCTTCTTTTATTCCAGGATGATCTCCAGCTATTGTAACATCAAGTGCAAAAGCCATATCTGGATTTAATTTAAATGCAGATGTTCTAGCTCCTTTTAAACCAACTTCTTCTTGAACTGTTCCAACACCATAAACAGTAGCTTTAGAATTAACACGTTTTAGGGTTTCAATCATTATATAACATCCAATTCGATTATCTAAAGCTTTACCCATTATTAAATCATTTGGAAATTCTTCAAAGTCAGATTTAAAACTAATTGGATCTCCAACACAAACTAATTTTTCAGCTTCTTCTTTAGAGAAAACACCAATATCTAGGAACATTGAATCATATTCAATGACTTTTTTCCTTTCACTAGCTTTCATAACATGTGGTGGTTTAGAACCAATTACTCCAGTAATATCACCATTTTTCCCATGAATGATTACAGTTTGGTTTAGTAACATTTGATCATTGATTCCCCCAATTTTGGAAAACTTGATGAATCCTTTTTTATCAATATGGCGAACCATTAAACCAATTTCATCCATGTGTGAAGCTAACATAACTTTAGTAGCTTTTTTTTCACCTTTTTTAATAGCTATTACATTACCCATAAGATCTTCTTGAATTTCATCAACATGATCTTTAAGCTCTTTTTTAATAATATCCACAATTTTTCCTTCAAAACCAGATATTCCTGGAGTTATTGAGAGATCTTTCATTAATGTCATATTTTCACCATATAAAAAAAGTTAGTTATTAATTTTAAAAATAAAAGTTTTTTTTTAATAAATTATTAAATTAGTATAAAATTAACTATTTAATCAATATAAATTAATTAAAATCAATATATAAACTAATTTTTCTTTAAATCATCTTTATTTTTGTAAATCTAATGATTTTTGTAAATAAGGATAATTATTTAATTAATATAGAAATTAATTTTTTAATCAGTATTGAAATTAATTAAAATCAATTTATAAACTAATTTTTCTTTAAATCATTTTTATTTTTTGTAAATCTAATGATTTTTTAAAATAAAGATTTTTTTTAAATTAATTATTTTAACAAAATATTTAATAATTTTGTTTTTTTAAATTATTTTTATTCATTAAATAAAATAGCTTTGAATTAGAAAATTAGTTTAGTAATTAGTTTAGTAGTTATTTTAGTTTTAAATTAATTTTAATGTTTTAAATAGAATTAAGATTTATTGTAACTATAATGATTTGTACAAAACAAAGACTCCAATAATTATTAAGAGGATTTGCGGCCACAAATCGAAAAGTATTGAAGGAATCAATCCTAATTTAGAAGCTATCCATAATAAAGCAAATAATACTATCAGTACTCCAATAAAAACTCCTGTTTTGTTAAGTCTACTTTGTGTTCTAATTGGAATATCGTCGTCATTTTCAATCATTAAATCACTTTAATAAATTTATCAAATTTTTAATAGGAAATAATTTTAAACATAATTTATATTAATTTATATATTATATTATAAATAATTTGTTTATGAATATTAAATTAATAAATAAATTATTTTAAATAGTTTTTAAGATTTTTTAAGATTTATTTAAAAGAAATAATAAAATAAAAATAAAGACTTTAAAAATATTTATTAAATAGCTTGAAATCATATTACTAAATTAGTTTAAATATTTGGTTATTTATTTCTGGATTAAAATAAATTTATTAGTTTAAATATTTGGTTATTTATTTCTAGATTAATTTCAATAA
Organism: Methanobrevibacter sp.; assembly: GCA_009777005.1. GTDB lineage: Archaea > Methanobacteriota > Methanobacteria > Methanobacteriales > Methanobacteriaceae > Methanorudis. The sequence continues at coordinate 2,836 of WRMT01000083.1, forward strand.
ATTTATAAGATTAATTGTATTTATTTATAATATGATACCTAAAAATCATCCTCGCTATGAATCACTGATTTTAAGAGAGAAAATAAAAAAAGCTAATGAAGAAGGATACTTGGCAGATTCTGGAATGATAGCCCATGGAAGAGGAGAAGCTTTTGATTATTTGATTGGTGAAAAAACAATAGCTACTGCTCATGAAGCTATTAAAGCTGCTGTAGCTACATTTATTCTTGCAAAAGATCCTGTAATATCAGTGAATGGAAATTCTGTAGCATTAGCTATTGATGATATAATAAATTTAGCTAAGGTATTAAATGGGAAAATCGAAATTAATCTGTTCTATAGAACCAAAGAAAGAGTGAAAATAATAAAAAATCTCTTTGAAAAAAAAGGAACAGATGTTTTAGGTTCAGATGATGATGAATTATTATTTATTGAAGATTTAGAATCTCCAAGAGCTACAGCAAGTAAAAATGGGATTTATAGTGCAGATCTTGTTTTGGTATCTTTAGAAGATGGAGATAGAACTGAAATATTAGTTAATAGTGGTAAAAAAGTAATAGCTATTGATTTAAATCCATTATCTAGAACAGCACAAATGGCTGATATTACAATCGTAGATAATATTATAAGAACCATACCTTTAATGATTGAAGTAGCTAATGAGTTTAAAGAAAAAGATGATAAGTACTTGAAAATGATTATAGCTAATTTTTCAAATCAAGAAAATTTGAAAAAATCATTAGAAAGTATTAAATTAAAATAATTGCTTCCTTTTTAATGAATAGCTGAATTTCAGGATTGTTTAACTGTAAATTTTTAATATCTGGATTCAAGTAGGTAAGTTTTTAATAGGTAAATTTTAAATACATGATGTTAAATAGATAGTTTTTTAATAGTCATATTCCCAAATTATCAAATATAAATTATAATTAATATTTATATTATTATTTAAAATTATTATCATTTATATTATAATTATTATATAAAACTATAATTATTTTTATTATAAATTATATTATTATTATTATTCTCCATTTAAATTGATGGAATAGCAAAGTGAATTTTATGAAAGTTATTGGTGTTTCAGGTTTACCAGGATCAGGAAAGAGTTTAGTTTCTAATATATCTAAAAAATATGGAGTTTATGTTATTAAAATGGGAGATATTGTAAGAGAAGAAGCTGAAAAAAGAAATGAAGATTCTGGAACTACAGCTATTAACTTAAGAAAAGAGCATGGTCAGTATGTATTAGCTAAGTTTACGATTGTAAAAATAAGAAAATTATTTAAATCTAATACTAATTACAAAAAAGAACTTGTTTTTATTGTAGATGGGATTAGAAGTCCTCATGAAGTTAAAATGTTTAAAAAATACTTTAAAAACTTTGTTTTACTTTCAATATTTTCATCTCCAAAAACAAGATTTAATAGATTAAAAAATAGAAACAGATCAGATGATTCTGTTCATATTAAAGACTTTCACAAGAGAGATGAAAGAGAACTTAGTTTTGGTATTGGTACAGTAATTAGTACTTCTGATTATATCATAATTAATGAAGAAGGTATTGGTAAATACAAAAATCAAATCAATAAATTCTTTCAAAATGAAATACCCTCTAAATTTTGATAGCTATTTACAATTAAAGAATATAAATAACATAGTCCTAATATTATGTCCTCTAAATTTTGATAGCTATTTATAATTAAAGGATATAAGAAATATAGTCCTAATATTATACTCTCTAAATTTTGATAGCTATTTACAATTAAAGAATATAAAAAATATAATCCTAGGGTCAATACCAAAACTAATGATGATTAAAAAAAGCTATTTATCTTCTAAAATTGCTTCGGTGATATTAAAAATCCCATTATCAAAGTTCCAATGATTTTCAGCTTTAATAATTTTAACTCTTTTTTTAAAGATTGGTCCGTTAATAGCTAATGTTTCTGCTTCTCCACCTTCAAAGCTTATGTTAACTCCATACTTTTTATTAATAGCTTTTAACTCTTCAATAGCTACTTTATCTATTTTTCGACCTAACCATGATTCATCTAAACCTTCTGCAAAAACTCCAGTTATGATAATTTCAAACCCTAAATTAATAATTTCATTCATGTATTCTTCGACATTAGGAGGATGCCAAAGGGGAGCTATTGATTTTAAACCAATTTTTTCACATATTTCATCTATTCTTGTTTTTTGATATTGAGAAAATAATGCTCCATTATAAATAGCTTCAACACCATTTTTTTTAAGAATTAATAGCTGATTTTCAAGATCATCCAGTTCTTTTTCCTTTTCTCCTTTACTATGACCTTTAATAATTGGAATTTCAATAGCTTCAGCTATTAAATCTGTCATATGAATATTGGGAACGTGAAACATATATGATTCATCATTTTCAGATATTATTGAAAGAAGATAAGCTACTTCATCTCCATTTTTAAGAGCTTTGTAAAGTGCCATTGCACTATCTTTTCCACCTGAAAAAAGTACTGCAGATTTCATTTAATCAATTGAAAATCAAGTAAATTAGTAAATTGAATAATTTCTTAAAGTATGGTTATAAAAAAAATAAAATAGTTAATATATAAATAAATGAAAAAATAAAAAGAAAAAATTAATTAAGATGGCCATAATCCATGAACACTACAGTATTCACGAGCTCTTAAATCATCAGTATCTGCACAAACTTCAAAGACTGCTTTTGGTTCATCACCAGCTTTTAAAGATTTGCGGTATACTTTATCTCCAACAAATAATTCAACAAAACAAATATTATGATCTTCTTCCATTGGATGAGGAACCTCTCCAACTTTAACTATAATTTTATCTCCATCTTTTTCAATAATAGGAATATGTTTTTCTAATCCCATATCAAGTTGTCTTTCTTCTAAAAGTTCCATTTCTTGATTACAGCAAACTAATGATTCTCCAAGACCTTCTTTGACTATTTCAACCATATTCCCACAAACATTACATCTATATATATCATTAAGTTTTGTCATTAAATCACCTCAATTTATTTAAAATATTTAATTTTAATATTCATCACATATTATTTCAAAGTATTTAGCTGGATGATCACAAGCAGGACATTTTTCAGGAGCTTGTTTATCAGTTTCCACACGTCCACATTTACGACACATCCATTTCATTGCTTTGTCTTTCTTTAAAACAGTTCCATCTTCAACAGCTTTAAGTAATATTTTAAATCTACTTTCATGATGTTCTTCTGCTTCTCCAATACTTATTAATCTTTTAGCTATTTCAGAATAACCTTCTTCTTCAGCTATTTTAGCAAATTCAGGATACATTATACTATATTCATGATGTTCTCCTGAAATAGCTGCTTTCAAATTAGCTATTGTATCTCCTAAATCTGTTGGAGCTTCAGCTTCTATAATGATGGAATCATCATTTTCTTTAATTTGATTTATAAGTCTAAATAGCCATTTTGCGTGTTCTCTTTCATTTTCAGCAGTTTGAAGAAATATTTCAGCAATTTGTTCATACCCATCTTTTTTCGCTTGTTTACTATAAAAAGTATACCTATTTCTAGCTTGACTTTCGCCTATGAAAGCTTTAGCTAAATTTTCAATGGTTTTTGACATATCTTCACCGTATATCTTATTTCTATATATACTATAATATATTATAATTTATGTATTAAATATTTTTGTAATTAATAAATTTTTAATAGAAAAGCTATTTTTACTAATTTTTTATTAATATTGGCATGTTTTTTTTAATTTGTTAATATTTCTTTAGATTTTTATATGTTTTTTATTGGTTATTTATATGTTTTTTTTAATTTATTTATATTTTTTCAGATTTTTACATATTTTTTGTTAGTTATTTGTATATTTTTTTTAATTTATTTGTATTTTTTCAGATTTTTACATATTTTTTGTTAGTTATTTGTATATTTTTTCAGATTTTTATATGTTTTTTATTAATTAATTATATATATTTTTTTATAAAATTTTTTATTTATAAATTAAAAATATCTAAATAGCTAAATCCTATTTTTTTTTTTAAAAACACTTTCATAAATTTTAATATAATCTAAAAAAATATTAATTACCAAAATAGATAATAGCTTATAAATCAAATTATCCTATTTATAATTTTTAAAAATTATTTTTTTTAATAGATGGTGCTAATTATGAGTTTGATTATTGCGTATGTTGGAAAAAAAGGATGTGTCATGGCAAGTGACAAAAGAAAAATAGCTTATTTTGGAGATAAAGATAAACGTGAAGAATTAGAAGAAGAAATTTATTCTGGAGCTATTAAATCTGATGATGAACTTTATAAAAGGGCATCAGACTTAGATATGGTTATTAAAGTTTCTGAAGATTCAAATAAAATAAGAGATATTGAAGATGTAATTGTTGGTGAGGTAAGTTCAAAAAGCACTTTTGAAACTAAAAGAAAACGTATTTATGGAACAACTAATGGTTATCAAATTATTGAATTATTAGGATCAGATATAACAAGTTCTGATAAAGGAGAAAAAGCTATTATTCTCTTTGGAAATAAAATTACCAAATCACTAGCTAATGAATTATTAGATAAAAAATGGAAACCTGATTTTAGTTTAAAATATATGGGAGATATTTTTGGGAATATTTTAAAAGAGATATCAAAACAAACTCCATCAATAGGTAAAGAGTATGATGTTATGGTAAAAAATCCTGCTTTAACAACTAAAAAAGCTCAAAATCTTTTAGATGAAACTATTAGCAGAGACATAAAACTTTTAAATAAATTTAGGGAAAAATTAAAGGAAAATCTATTGCTCCAATCTGAATCTATTAAAATGGCAACTAAAATCATTAATGAAGGTGAAATAGGGAAAGTTGTTAATATTGAGGATAAAATATTACATGTTTGCTTAAATTCTGATGTGCAAGCTTTTGATACAAACTGGAAACAACTTGCAAAACCTGGTGAAAATGTATTAATGTTTATTGAAAAGGGAGATAATGCCGAAATTGGTGATTTAACTGTTATTGAAAATGAAACACTATGTATTAAGAGAAATAAAGCTAATCTTCAGTGTAATATAATTTTGTGTAATATTTAGTTATAAATGTTTATTTGAAGTTTTAGATATTAATAAATGTTTATTTAAGGTATTAGGTATAAATTAATTTTTATTTAGATTTTAGCTATTGATTCAATATTTAAAAAAAATTTTATTATTTAAAATTAAATTATTAAAAAATAGAATAGTATTTATATTTTTAACACAAAATACATAATAGTTAATTGTATATGGTAGATAGTTATTAGTAAAAAGTCTATCATCATGATTTTTATGCTTGTGTTACAATGGAACTTTAATTCTATCTAAACAAAAATACTGTAGCTTGATAAAAGAGAGCAAAAATCTCATTGAAACTCATAAAATAATCAGTCGGAGAGTATGTCAACAATAATCTATAAATAAAGCAAAATATTTACTATTTATCTTATTTGATAACAATACTGATGAAATAAAATCAACTTTTAATACAATATCTACAAAAAAGACTAGAGAATATCATAATTATTTTAATGGTGAAATTGATGAAAATAACATTTTTAGGAACTGGTGGTGGACGCTTCGCAACAATTAGTCAAAAAAGAATGACTGGAGGATTTAGGATTGATGATGTAGATGGAAAAAATTATCATATTGATCCAGGACCAGGTGCATTAGTAAGATCTTATCAGTTTGGAATTCAACCAACATCATTAGATGGCATTTTTGTATCTCATGCACATACTGATCATTATACTGATGTAGAAGTTCTTATCGAAGCTATGACAAGGGGAATGACCAAAGAAAATGGAGTCGTAATAGGTAGCCGTAGTGTTTTTGAAGGTTTTCAAAAATGGGGACCTTGTGTTTCTAAATATCACATGGGTAAATCGGATAAACTTATTTTAGGTCCTAATAAAACAAAAATGTTGGGTAATACTAGGATTAAAGGGACTAAAACTATTCATGGAGATCCAACTTGTGTTGGATTTCAAATACAAACTAATGATTTAGCTATTTCTTACACTTCTGATACTAAATATTTTGATAAGCTACATAAATATCATAAAAATGCAGATATTTTAATTGGCAGTGTAATTAGACCAGGTTCTAAATCAATTAAGGGACATATGTGTACAGCTAATTTTTCTAAACTAGTGGAAGAAATACAGCCTAAATTAGCTATTATGACTCATTTTGGCTTTAAAATGCTAAGTGAAAACCCAGCAAATGAATCTAAATCTATTAGAGAAAAAACGGGTATTAGGACATTAGCTGCTTTTGATGGAATGAAGATCGAAATTAATAATAACGATCCAAATTTAATAAATGTAGTTAAAATTAAAAATAAATATACAACTAGTGATAAAAATGTGAGTCCTAAGGTTAATCCTGTTTCAAAAGATCAACAAACATTTTTAGATAAGGGTAATATTAATCGTAATACATTTGTCAAAGATTTTTCATATAAAAATGATAATAAAAAGTATTAGGCTTGTTGTGTTTTTCAATGAATAGCTTAACGCTTTATTTTTATTATTTTTATTATTATTATTAAAATCTAAACTTGTGATGTAGAGTTAATCTTTACTTGGTGATGTGTAGCTTAATCTCTTAAATGATTGTTTTTAGCTATATTTGATGGATGAATAAATCCAGATCTTAGCATGTGGTCTGCTAAGACAATAGCTACTGATGATTCACTAACAGCTGTTATTCTTGGACATATACAAGGGTCATGTCTACCTTTAATTTCAATTTTAGTTTCTTCTCCTTTTTCTAAATCAACTGTGTTTTGAATGGTAGATATTGAAGGAGTTGGTTTAACAGCTATTCTTGTAACTATTGGCATACCATTGCTAATTCCTCCTAAAATTCCTCCAGAAGTATTAGTTGCGGTTCCAATATCATATTTATTTAAATCATTATTTTTATCGTATTGTTTATTGTTGTTTTTATAATTTTTATTATTTTTATCCTCATAATCTATATTATAATTATTATTACTATTACTATTATTCTTATTATCAATATTATTCTTAGTATCTATATTTTTAATATAAAACTCATCATTGATTTGTGATGCTGTAGAATTAGCTACTTCAAATCCAAAACCGATTTCCACTCCTTTAACAGAGCCAATTTCCATTAATGCCTTAGCTAAATCTCCGTCTAACTTTCCAAATACAGGATCACCAAGTCCTGCAGGAACATTTAAAGCTATTGTTTCAACAATACCTCCAATAGAATCTCCTTTTTCTTTATATTCTAAAATTAGCTCTTCCATAGCTTTAGCTGCAGTAGGATCAGCACATCGCACTGGATTTTTAGATGCGAATTCTTCAATAAAATTCATATTCACTGTATTGGCTTTTATTTTTCCAATTTGAGTTACATGAGACACAATTTTGATGTTATAGCTATTTAATAGCTTTTTAGCTATTGCTCCACCAATCACATGAGCTATTGTTACTCTTCCACTTCCACGACCACCACCATGGTAATCATAATTTCCATACTTTTTTTTCCAGGTGTAATCTCCATGACCTGGTCTTGGAGTATTTTTAAGTGATTCATAATCTTTTGATTTTTGATCTTTGTTAAATACAATTCCAGTTATAGGTGTTCCATCAGTTTTCCCATTAAAAATCCCTGAAATTATTTCAATTTCATCTGATTCTTTTCTAGAAGTTGTTATTTCACTAGTTCCTGGTTTTCGTCTGTTTAATTCTTTTTGAATATCTTTTTCACTAATTTCCAAATTAGCTGGACATCCATCAATAACAGCTCCAATAGCTTTTCCATGACTTGAACCAAAGCTAGTAATCGAAAATATTTTTCCTGTTGTATTTGTCATTTAATTTCCTCAAAAATTAATTTTCACTATTTTTATTAGATTTATTTTAAAAATCGAATAATAATGTTTATATTAAGTTAAAATATATCTAATCCTTCTTTTAAACTCTTTTAATCAAAAACTTATACCTTTATTATATATTTATTAATTTATATCTATTTTTTATAAATTTTAAATTTT
>WRMT01000084.1 GCA_009777005.1 Methanobrevibacter sp.
TTATTATTAATTTAAATAAAAAAATATCTTTTAAATTAAAAATTTATTAAGATAATATTTTTAAAGAAAAATATAGGAAATAGTATTTTAAATTGTCCCTATGGTTTTAATAATTTATATTAATTAGTTCCCATATTAACAATTAAAAAAATGAATATTCCCTTTTTTTTATTACTAAAGATAAATATCAAAATATTTTATATATAATATTAACTATTCATTTTTTCAATACATGTATAGCTATTATATATATATATATATATATATATATATTGCATGTAAATGGTTGAACAGGGATTCTTAAAATAAAATAAAAGAAAAAGAGAGTATGAAAAACCATCAATCTAATGTAATTGAGGATAAAAAAAGTCCATGGGAAATCATCCAAAAATATGCAAATTCATAAATGTAATGTTATATATAAATATATAAGAAAAAAAGAATGTATTTATATAGTTGGAGGACATAATAATTTCATGAAAGTTGATAATACTAAATCAACAAAAATCGGAAACTATGATGTATATGAGAGAGAAAGTATTAGGGGATGGTCAATAACAATAACTCCTATAGGAATAAGAATAGATGACTTCCATGGTTATCCACATATACATTTCTCATTAAAAGGAAAAAAACATAAAATAAATGTTGAAAAATTTGAAGAAGCTATTTACATAGTGTTCCTGCACATTAGCAAAAACAAAAAGATAAATCTCAAGAAATTATTTGAGGAATTATTATGATAGCTATTAGAATGATTAAAAAAACAAATGGAAAAGCAATTGTTGAAGAATATGAAAAAACATATGCATCAATAGAGAATCTAGAGAAAATTCTTAAAATAAATCCAGATGATGCTAAAGCTTATTATGATTTAAAAGATTGGAAATATTTTAAAAAACACCCTGATGAAGAAGTAAACGATGGAAAAACAATATTTCGAGATCATTCTTCAATCAGCACATTAGAATTAGAATTAATGAACTTCATTAAACATGATAACCCTAAATCTATTAAAGAATTAGCTGAGCTAATACATAAAGATGTTACGACTATTCAACGAAAAATCAATAATTTAGAAAAAGAAGGCTTAATCTCTTTAAAAGAAGGAAAGAAAAACAGTAAAATCCCTATACTAAATTATGACAAAATTGAAATAGCTATATAATCTACAGTCATGAAATAAAATTAGCTTTTTTTTAGAGATTATTTCTTAAATTCAAAAGGAAAAATTTCTTAAAATTCATTATTCCTACTTAATATTACATTAAACAAGATATTATTATTTTTAAATCATCTTTTTACTTATTATTTTATCTATTTGGCTATAAAATATGATTTTAAAATTAGTTTCAGAAAAAAAGTTATAGTCCTTGAAGAAAAGTTTGTATTAAATTATTTATAAAAAATTAATTAATTTTCTAAAAATCTCTTTTATAGTGGATTGCAAAATTAATTTAATTTTGTTTAATAAATTATTGGAATCTTAAAAATTTATAATTTTATTTAAATAAATTTATTTAATAAAGTAATGATTAATACAATTTATTTTTATAAAAAATATTATTAAAAATATAAACATTAAAATTAAATAGATTATAAGAAATTATAGCATGTTTCAACGTTTTTACATATTTTTAAAAGACCAATATTTTCCAAAAAATTTGTTCAAAATTTGGATTTTCACGAAAATAAATTTACAAACCACTATAAAATTATTTTTAGAAAACACAATAATATTTTTGAATATTTATCCCTCTATTGTTTGTTGAAACAATAAATATTGGTTGTTAATTGAATTTTTATTAACATAAATTAATAAAAAATCATCTTAAATTCATTCCAATTAGTTTTGTTCTTGTCATGTCTTCTACTGCATATTTTACTCCTTCTTTTCCAATTCCACTTAATTTAAATCCTCCAAAAGGCATATTATCTGTCCTAAAAGTAGATTGTTTATTGATAAAAACTGATCCTGCTTCTATTTCATTTGCACATTTTAATGCATCCCTAATATTTTCTGTAAAGATTCCTGCTTGAAGACCATAATCAGAATGATTAACTATTGAAATAGCTTCTTTTACTCCATCAACACGAATGATTGGAGAAACCGGTCCAAATGTTTCATTTTTAACAATAGCCATACTTTCTCTTACATTATCTAATATAGTTGGTTCAAAAAAGTTTCCATCCCTATTTCCACCAGATAAAAGTTTAGTTCCTTCTTTAAAAGACTCTACAACCGATTGTTCCACATTTTTAGCTGCATTTTCATCGATTAAAGGACCAATATCAGTTTTAAGATCCATTGGATCTCCCATTTTTAAATTTTCAGTTTTTTCAATGAATAATTCAATAAAATCATTAGCTATTGAATTATCTAAAATAATCCTTTTAACAGCCATGCAAACTTGACCCGAATAAAGATATGAACCTAATACTGCAGCATCAACAGCTTTTTCAATGTTTGCATCCTTTAAAATAAGTAAAGGATCATTGCCTCCAAGTTCTAAAGTAATCTTTTTCATTCCAGCTCTGCTAGAAATAAATAATCCAGTAGCTACACTACCTGTAAAAGAAACTTTATTAATATCCTCATTAACAACTAATTCATCACCAATTTCCCCACCATAACCAGTAACAGTATTTATTACTCCTTCTGGAAATTCATCATTTATAATTTCAGCTAATCTTAAAGCAGCTAATGGAGCTTGAAGAGATGGTTTTAAAACAACTGTATTTTTTGCAGCTATTGATGGTGCAATTTTGTGAATAGCTAAGTTAACTGGATAGTTAAAAGGAGTTATAGCGGCAACCACACCAAGAGGAATCTTTTGAGTAAATGCTAAAAATCCTTTCCCACCTAATCCAGCATCTAAAGGAACTGATTCTCCATAAATTCTCTTTGCTTCCTCAGCTGCAAATTTTAATGTTTCAACAGACCTTGCCATTTCACCTAATGAGTCTTTAATAGGTTTTCCAGTTTCTTGAGTGATTAATTTAGCTAATGATTTTTGTTCTTTTTTTAAATTCTCCTGAGCATTATACAACTTTTCAGAAATTTTTCGAGCAGACATATCTTTTAATGATCTTTTAGCGTTACAAGCTGATTCAATAGCTTTTTTAACATCACCTCTATCACCTATAGGAACACTATCAACAATTTCTTGATTATAAGGATTTATAACATTGAAAATTTCTTTTTTTTCTTCAAATTTTCCATTAATTAACATTTTCATTTGAAAACCTCAATATTTAAAAGTATAAGCTACAATTTAACCTTTTAAACCATAATTTTTAAAAAGGATAATAAAAATTAATATTAGATAGCTATTTAAAAATTTATATGTTTATTATAATTTTATTTATTTTTACTTCATAATAAATGATGATAAAATCCATATTTCAACCTTTCATTATATAGATTAGTTCCTTCAACATTATTTTCTTCAAGAATTTTTATTCTTTTACTGAACAATTACAGATATTATTTATAATAAGATTCCTAGGTTGGTAAATATGAAGTTAAAAATAAAAGACTGCAAAATCCCAAGTCAGAGTAGCTATCCTGCTGGTAAAACAGCCTACTCAAGTCAGGGGAAAATCTTTTCTTAGAGGATTAACATTACTTCCACACGAATTAGAATAGTCTCTCATAAAAGCTTTCGCTAATATAAGATTAAAAAAAATATGTTAAAAAAATTAGTATATGATTAAGAATTTTTGGATTAAAAAAGCCAACAAACCCCTTTGAGTTCATTGGCTTAAAAGTTAGTGAAATTAAAACTAAAATATAATAAAATTATCAAAACTCTTCATCTTCAGAACCTTCATCCATAAAATGAAGGAGAGGATTAATTCCCGCATCATCTAACTTTTCAGCAATATCCAGATGATTCTTTCTAAATTCTATATAAGCAATTCTAAGATATGAATTTTTAATTTTTTCTTCTAAAGTAATAATGCTGATTTTTCCTGATAAAAAATCATTTATCAATTTTTCAATTAGGAGATATAATGCTTCTCTATGAAGTATAGAAGATTCATCACCATCTAACGGTTCAACATCTTTATTTAGTTCAGCATTGAGTTTTTCAATTTCAATTTCTGTAAGATTCATTTCATGGAGCAAATCATTCATATTGTGATAAGAAATTTCTCCAGAATCGTGTTCATTAATTATATTCAATGCTTGTTTAACTTTAGTCATCATAAAAAATCAAGGTCTTGTAATTTTATATATATTAATATATTTATCCTCATTAAAAAGTTTTGTTATATCTTCTTCAATTTGTTTATCATATTTATTGAATAAACTATCATTAGGCTCTGAAATCCCCGACTTTATCCTTTCTATGTATATCTTTCCCTCTTTATATATTTCTTTAATTTTATCTTTTAAAATTCTTTTATGACTACTAGGAATATTTTTCATTCTCTCTAAAATAAAAGTAGAATCAGGAGATGTAGCACTAAAATATTTGATGAAATCCTTTTTAATCATCATTTGAATGTTTGCATCTGAAAATAATGCTTTACCACTCGGATGATTATGTATTATAGCTAAATGTTCTTCTTTAGTATAATCCCAACGAATACTTCTTCCAGCAGAATAAAAATCTCTTTTTGATGGATCTATCTTGTTCAATTGATATTTACTTGGTTTAACATATTCATTCCAAATAGGTTCAACACTATTTTTAACTCTTTTTTTAGAAGTTAAATCTCGGAATCTTATTTTTTCACCAGTTTTATAATTATAATACCTCAAATATTCTTTATTTGCATCAAATTTTTGTTTTGTAAATTTTTCCCATTCATCAACAGTTTTTTTACTAAATTTTTTAGGATATTGTTCATAATGAGTAACTTTAAATTTTTTATTTAATTCTTTTTTAGCTATTTTCTTTAATTCATTTTCTATCTCAACACTTCTACTATCAAATAATTTGCTCGGCATTGTCTAAAATGCTGCTGATATTTTTTTTTATTATCTGTAAGTATTACTTTTTTCTATTTTTTTATTAATATTTTCTTTTTTTCATTGGAAATATTTGCTTGGGTGTTTTTAAAGGAAGATTTTTTTGTAATTTATTATGGGTGTGAATAGTGGTTTTTGTGGTTGATTTAAAAGAGTGTTGAGTGGTATAGTGTTGTTTTAGTTGTGGTTGTCTATTGTTTTTTTGGTAAGTTTTTTGATAAAGTGTGGTTTTTCAGTAATCTGGGATTCATGAGATTAGTGTAGATATGGGTATGTGTATAGGGTTGTTTCAAGTGAAAAACGTTTTATAAAAAGTTAAATAGTAAAAGAGAGGATTTATATTATATGATAGCTTTAAACAAATCCTCTCTATTAATTGATTATGATGATTTACCATTTAAATTTTTCTTTGATAGTGAAACTAATACAGTATATTTAAACGAAGATACAACTCCAGATTTAGTTATTTTGGTAGATTATCACATGAAAAAGAAATGTAAAGTAGTTTATCTTAAATCCCTTGAGAAATGTCCTATTTGTGATTCAGATTTAAATAAAAACGGCACTAATAAGTTTTTATTAAATAAAGATAGGATAATTAGAAAACAAAAGTATGTTTGCAAAAACAAAAAATGCAATAAGCATAGTCAAGCCTGCTTAAAAAAGTTCATTGACAAACATTGTAACTATACAAAGGATATAAGAGAATCTGGTTTAAATATTAGCTTAATAGGCTATTTATCTTATGAAAAAATGTCAGATCTCATTGAATTTATTACAGGTACTAAAATACCTAGATCAACTTTGCATTATCATGTAAAAGGGTTATCTGGGGAATATTTGGATAAAAAGGAAAAAGAAATAGCAATGATGATGGAAAAATTAGGAATAGAACCACAAGGAGTTTACCATTATGATGAGCAAGTATTATGGGTCAATACTGATATAAAACTACGAATGACCATAATAGATGCAGAAAACAACATGGTAATCAATGATGAAGTGGTAGATGGAGAAAATTTCAATAAATACACCATAAAAAAATTTTTAAATGACTCATTAAAAGGTTTGAAAATAGAAGCTATTATTACTGATGGACATCGAGCTTATCCTTCTATTATCGAAACATTGGGAGCTATACATCAAAAATGTGTATTCCACAAAATGCAAACACTTATGAAACACGTTTACAAAACCATGAGAAAATTAAACAATAAAATAACAAGATGTGAAAATGATATATGAGAAAAATGAGATTCAAATATCCCAGTTCAAAGAAAAAAACCGTGGTAAAAAAGGGAGAATAAGCAAAAATGATAGAAAAAGACAAAAATATAGTAATAGAATAAAAAAGTTAAATAAAGAAAATAGATCACTTAGAGCTGAAATTCGTGAAAACAAATTGAAAATTAAAGAACTTAAAAAATACACAGATCAAATTTCATTAATGTTCAGGTCCAAAACTAAAAAAACTGCAATGAACAGATTCCAGAAATTACAAGATAAAATCGAAAAATTGCCTAAAGAAATCGCATCTTTTATCAAAAAACTATCCCAAGATATAGATAGTACACTAAATCATATTGAAAATGACTGTATTCCTAATACTAATAACAAATTAGAAGGATTCTATAAAATAACTCTTCCAAGATATTTGAAAAAAACATTCAGAACAGATGAAGGATTAGATATAAGGCTCAGACTAAACAGAATACGATGGACTGAAAGAAATGTACTAACATAAAATAAAAATTTTTATCAGCAGGATTTTGAACAGTGCCTTTGCTCGATTTTGAAATATATTTATAAGTGTTTTGTCTAATTTCTGACAAACTTTTAGCTTTATTAAACTGTTTAATAAATGCAGTTTGTTCTTTTTTACTTAACAATCCAAAACCTTTAGGTAATTACTATGCCTTTCCATCGGGTTTTAAAAGACTTTCTTTATAAGTATAATTATTTTCTGCTGAAGGTGTTCCACGAATAATATTAAGTTTTTTATTACCCTCTTCAATTCCAGAAACTGAACTTACTCCATTCTTATCTTTCGCTGTTTTAGTACTGTAAGCTGTAGTACAACGACAATTAGTATGTAAAGGAGGAAAATACTCCATATCCTCAATATCAAACCAAACAGTACCATACTTATAAATCTTAGCACATTTGGGACAGCAAGCAGGATCAGAGAGAACACTATAACTACGTGCTCCCATGTTAAGTTTAGCATTAACATAATCACTAAGGTTACTGGCTCTCATGGTCTCAGTTCGTGCTATTGCCATAGCACGTGTTTTACTCAAGCCTTGTATTTCAGATTGTAATTTTTTAGCTATGTCACGTGGAACTAATTTATTTTTATATGAGTCAACGAATATCTTTCTGAGATAATTTTAGAATCATTTTTATCAATGTCAAAGAGGATAGGTAGTTTAACTTTTAGGATTTTATAATCTCACTCCAATACCTCCTTGGAGAAATAACCCAGTTTAATCTTTTTATTTATGCATAAATGGTGTTTCCAAACTCTTCAAATTTTACTTCCTTTCATAAGTATTAATCGCCCGTTTTTGTTGTTGATAGCTATAACTAACCCAACAGGCAAGTTAAATGAATATAAAAATAGTTATTAGCTAAACTAAGTAAAATTTAATTAAATTAAAAAAATTAAAATTAATAAAGAAAAGTAATGTTAATCCCCTAAAAAAAATATTCTATGATAAAGTTTTTATGGATTTGGTACACAGGAGGTTAAAAATAGAAGACTGCAACATCCCAAGAAGAGTAGCTATCCTACTGGTAAAACAACCTACACAAGTCATGAAAAATCTTTTCTTAGAGGATTAACATTACTTCCACATGAATTAGAATAGTATCTCATAATAGCTTTCGCTAATATAAGATTAAAAAACATATAGAAAATAAATATATGATTAAGAATTTTTGGATTAAAAAAACCAACAACCCACTCATCATGAGGATTATTGGCTTAAATAAGTAAGTGAATTTAAAATAAAAAAATAAATAATTTATTCAAACAAATCTGGACGTCTTTCTCTCAAATCATTAAAATGAACAGGATTCTGTTCTTCTTCTAATTGTATGAACTCTTTTCTTTCTTCGCCCTTAAGTTCTTTTAAAACAAATATAATTTCTGATTCTTCATGAAAAGGTTCATAACGATCAATGAAACGAGGATTTTTAATAACCCACTCATTTAAATTTATATTGCTTTTCATGAAAAATCACCTCTTTAACTTGTAGGGAGTATATTCAAATTTAATCCCATATTTATTAAATTGATTATTATAGTCTTCAACTATAGTATTTATATTCTCTTTATAATATTTATATTTATCTTTTCTTATAATATTTTTAGGTAATTTTTTTCTTAGACGATTATCCAATGCTTTTTTCCCTAAATCTTCGAACATAATATTCGCTTCATTTTTCAGATAAACCTTTTTCATTTTATCAAATCTTCTGAATGAATTTTTCATGTTCAACACACCATAATTTCCAGAAATGGTACTATTAATTATTTTATGATCTAATAAATGTAACATATCATCTGGATGAGGTAATGGTATGCCAGAAGTATGGTTATGTAACATATGTGGTGTTTTGACACCTCTACTTCCTCTTGAAATTAAAGAATTGCTTATACTTACATAAGATTCCCCACCTTTTGTTCTGTTTATTATTTTGGTTCTAGTCCCAGATTCCCACAAGTGTTCAATAGAAGATCCTATAGTTTCTTTTATATGTCTTATAGTATTATCAACTAATACAGGATCATCATGGATTTTATTTAGATTTTCTTTTAAATCTTTAAAATCAATATTGTCCCTATCAAATACATCTTCATTAGTACCCTGTAAATAATCCATATATTCTGGATTTTTAATATCTCTAATTAGAATTTTTTTCTTTAGTTGTTTTTGTAATGTAAGTATTAGTACACCTATAATTAGGATGCAAAGGATCAAAAACAAGCATATCATTAATATCAAATCACAATGTACCTTAACTTTAAATCCATGAATAATCCAGAAATCAAATAAAATCAAAAAGAACATTAGAACTACCTACCCCATATAAGCAGCATTAAGCTAATCACTTAAATTATTCGCATCAAGGTTTATCCTTAATATTAACCCTCCCCTAATCTTACTTAAACCTTGAATTTCTTTTGAAATTTTTAAGTTATTTCACTTATAGCTAAGTTCTAATTATAAATATTAATGAATGTTTTAACTAAACTTTAAAGAAAGATTATTAAGTGAATCATCTAATTTATTTAGCTCTGCTGAACGTATTTCATTTCCAACTCCTAACAAATAATCATTATAAAAGTAAACAGCTATTAAAACAATTATCATTATTCCACCTAGCAATAGTAGCATTTCAGCTCCTACTTGACCTTTATCCTCATTTATAAATCGATTATACTCTTTATACATACTCACACTTATCCTACATCTATAAATTATTTATATTATCCATGCACACTTACCAGAACTAGCTAAAATTCAGCAATCCTGAACCAAAATTGCTTATCACATAAAAAACTGAGTAAGCTACTATTGTTAAAGGAATTGAAAATTTTATTCCTTTTTTAAAATCACCATACATTATAAGACCTATTATTAATCCTGCTAAAACTGAATGAATTATTATATATGATCCTGCAGCTATGACTGCTGTTTCAATCAGTTCACTTCCTTTCCCTAAAGATATCATGAATGAGGAATATATTCCAATCATGCCAAGAGCAAAAGGAGCTGCAATAGCTGCTGAAATAACTAAAAAAAGTATTGCCATCATAACACTAGCTTTTCGCTCTCGTTTTAAAGATAATATCACTCGTAAATCCTCAGAAACATTATCAATTATATCTGCAAGCCCTCCTCCACTTTTTCTTCCCTCTAATACGATTTTAAATGTTTTATCTAAATTACTTGAATTAAGACGACTGCTCATAGATAATATGGTTTCATCAAAATCTCTTCCCATTCTTATTTCAATCACAGCTCTTCGAATTTCATCATATAAGGGTCCTGAACCATATTTAGACAAATCATCCATTGAATTTTCAAAACTTAGACCAACACGAAGCATTGAGGCAAGCTGTCTTAAAAAATCAGGTGCAGCTTTTTCAATATTTTCTCTTCTTTTTTCAATTTGGAGTGAAATATATCCAACTAAAACTCCTGGAGGAATAGCTATTGCAAAAACAATAGCTAAAAATAAATCAAAGTTAAATATAATTGATAAACAAGAGAACAATACAGTTAAAAAAAGAATTATCAGTAATATAATAGCTACGAGCTTTGAAGCTATTGTAAATATTCCGCTTTCTAATAATATTTCTTGAATCTTAATTAAAAAATTTTCAGAAATCTTATCTTCAATTATTTTTGCTAATGAATTTATTACTTTGTTAAAAATCATAGAATCCCTTCAATATCTTAAATTTAAAATCAGGTAAAAATAGTATTAACAAGTTTATTAATAAATATTACTTTTTTTTTAAATCAATATTGATACTGAATGAAAAAAGTCATACAAAAAAGCACTAAAATAATGTAAATTGTTTAAAAATCTAAAAAAAAAAAAAAATATTTTTTTATAAATACAAGACTTATTTTCATAAATGTTGCATTATATAAATTTATTTAACTTGTATTAAAAAAATAATAAAAATATACTAAAATCATTATTTCTTATAGGAATATTATATCCATTTATTATTATAATGTTAACAATTTAAAGATTATAATTTTAAAATAAAAGATACAAACTTAATAAAAAAATCCTTCTATAAGTGTAAATTTCCATTTATGTACCTTCTTTAAACTATTTCAAAAAAAAAAAAAAAAAAAAAAAAAAAAAAATCCACTTAAACTTTAAAAAATT
>WRMT01000085.1 GCA_009777005.1 Methanobrevibacter sp.
CTATCAAGTACATCAGTCACCACAACACCAGTAGCATTATCAGGACCACTATTACTTACAGTAATAATATAAGTAATCAAATCACCGACATTAACCACAGCACCAGGTGTAAGATTATTAGACTTAGTAATAGTCAAATTCACAGTAGCATTAACAGTAAAATTAGTATCATTACCACCAGTACTATTATTACCAATATTAGTCTCATTCACACTAACATTAGCTACATTCGCAATATTACCAGTACCATTAACACGAACAAAAATACTCAAACTAACAGTATCCCCTACATTAAGGTTACCAATAGTCCACAAACCAGTACCATTATCATAATTACCACTACTATTTACAAAGATCAAACGACTATCCAAAACATCAGTCACTACAACACCTGTAGCATTATCAGGACCACTATTACTTACAGTAATAATATAAGTAATCAAATCACCGACATTAACCACGGCACCCGGAGTGAGATTATTCGTCTTAGTAATAGTCAAATTCACAGTAGCATTAACAGTAAAATTCGTATCATTACCCCCAGTACTATTATTACCAATATTAGTCTCATTCACAGAAACATTCGCAACATTCGCAATATTACCAGTACCATTTACACGAACAGTTATATTCAAACTAACAGTATTTCCTACATTCAAATTACCAATAGTCCACAAACCAGTAGTAACATTGTAATTTCCAGTAGTATTAACAAAAACCAAACGATTATCAAGAACATCAGTCACTACTACACCAGTAGCATTATCAGGACCAAAATTACTTACAACAATAGTATAAGTAACCAAATCACCAACACCCACAACAACACCAAGAGTAAGATTATTAAACTTAGTAATAGCCAAATTCACAGTAGCATTAACAGTAAAATTAGAATCATTACCATCAGTACCATTATTACCAATATTAGTCTCATTCATAGAAACATTAGCTATATTCGTAATATTACCTGTACCATTGATTCGAACAATCAAAGTCAAAGTAACATTACTATCTACATTAAGATCACCTACATTCCAAATAACATGAGTGCCATTAAATGAGTGATTTCCAGTAGCATTAACAAAGACCAAACGAGAATCCAAAACATCAGATACAACAATGCCAGTAGCATTATCAGGACCATGATTAGTCACGATAATAGTATACTCAACAAAATCTCCTAGATTCATAAACTCAGTAGCATTAGTTGTTTTAGTAATTGTCAAATTCACTGTAGATGGAACAGTAAAATTAGTTCCATTACCATCAGTACTATTATTACCAAGATTAAGTTCATCAACTGTAAGATTTGCAAGATTTACTATGTTACCAGTACCATTAATGCGTACAATGATAGTTAAAGTTATACTATCTCCAGAATTCAAGTTTCCAATAATCCAATAACCACTAGAATAATTATAATTACCAGTAGCATTTACAAAGATAAGACGAGAATCAAGAATATCAGTTACAATAAGATTTGTAGCATTAGCTGGACCATAATTAGTCACAGTAATATTATATTCAACATAATCTCCGAAGTTTGCATTGCCTGTCACATTACTTGTTTTAGTTATTGAAAGATTTATAGTATGACTTAAATCTGATCTTAGAGATAAATTTATGTTTGAATTATCAGCAATAGCTTGAAGAGTGAAAAAATCATTTAATGTTAAAGTAACATTTTGTGAATATCTTCTTCTTGCATCAACATTAGATAAATTATAAAAAGTTCCATTAGAACCATTCCAAATAAGATTAACAAAGAAATATGGAAGTAGGTCAGTATTATAGAAACTAGTAACTCCAGTATTATTATCAAGGAGTGAAAGCTGATAAGTTAATTCAACATTCCCATTTGGCTCATAAATAGTAGCATTAGCTAAGGTTTTTTGTGAATTAGCAGATAGTTCCATGACAAACCAATTATTTAAATTAACTCCATTTACTAGAGGAGTGTTAGTACCCCACCAATTATAATCAGCATTAGTATTTATTCCAGTATTTATAAGGTCAAAACCAAGAGAATTAGTATTATTGAATATCCTATTGAAGTTAATAACTGCATTAGAACTACCACTTAAAACATGGATTCCTAAGTCATTATTGAATATATTTGATCCAATAACACGATTGTTTGTTCCATTAATTCCAATAGCTCTAATATTACCAGTTAGATTAGATGAAATTATAGAATTATTCATTGATAATCCATCAAAAAATACAGCCCAAGAATCAGCCCTATTATATCCAGTTATAGCAGAGTTTACAATAGCATTGTTGGTTCCAGTAAATATAAAACCTCCATTGTTTAATGAACCAAAACTATCACTGATAGTATAATTACTATTATTACCACTAATTCCAACTGCAAAAAGATTATCTGTAATAGTGTTATTAGCTGACAAAGCAGAAATAGTGAAGTTCATATTATTAAGGATGAATTGAACTGCAATACCATTAGATGAAATAATGTTATTATTCAAGGTAAAGTTTGTAGTAAGTAAAGCAATAGCTTGAGAATTATTAGTAAAAGTTGAACCACTGATTAAAATATTATTACCATGTGCAAAAATACCTCCACCAATATCAGCAAGGTTATTAGTGAAAGTAGAGTTGAAAACACCTAAATATGCACTAGTAACAGCATAAATCCCTGCACCATCATCATTTGCATAATTATTAATGAAAACAGAGTTAGTTATCGTAAGAGCACCATTAGAATTTAAAATTGCTCCACCATCTTCAAATGCAGTATTATTTATGAAATTAGAGTAATCCACAGTAAAATTTCCTTCATTACAAATACCAGCACCAATAGTTGCAGTATTATCTGTGAAATTAGAGCTAATCAATCGAAAATTACCAAAATTTAAGATAGCACCAGCAGAATTAGGAGAAGTGTTGTTTATGAAATTAGAATAGCTTACATTAAAGTTACCTTCATTGAAATTAAAAATTACACTAGCCCCATTACTTTCTCCAATACCTAATGCAGTATTGTTAATAAAATTTGAATCGAACACGGAAAAACTACCATTATGATTAATGATTACTCCACCATTAACAATAGCAACATTATTAGTAAAGTTTGAACCATTTATAGTAAAATTTGCAAAATTATAAATAACACCGCCTCTACTTGCAGTATTATTCACAAAATTAGAATTAGCTATAGTAACATTACCATAATTATGTATTACCCCACCATGTACACCAATATTATTAGTGAAATTAGAACCACTTACAACCACATTAGAATAGTTATTGTAAATAGCTCCACCATAAGTTCCATTATTATTTACAAGACGAGAGTTATACACATTTAGAGAACCACTAGTGTATATAGCACCACCATTACCATTTATTACACGGTTATCATCCATAGTATTATTAAAAAGATTCACATTACCAGTATTATAAATAACGCCCCCATTATTATTTGCACTATTATTAATGAAAATAGAGTTATTCACATTAATATTTCCAGCAGTATTATGAATTACACCACCAACTCCCCCACTATTATTTAAGAAGTAGGAATTACTTATATTAAAATTAGCTCCTTCAGACCTTATAGCACCGCCATTAACTGCACTATTATTAATGAAATTAGAATTAATTACATTAATATTTGGATTAAATCCATAGATAGCACCACCATGGTTTGTGGCATGATTGTTAGTGAAATTAGAATTACTTATGTTAGCAGTGCTACCCTCACGAACATAAATTGCACCACCATAATTATTAGCAGAATTATTTATAAAATTAGAACTATCTAAAATAAAAGTACTATTTTGATAAATTAAGATGGCTCCTCCAAGACCATTATTACTATCAGGTCTGACTGCAGAATTGTTTATGAAGTTACAATCACTAACATTAACAAAAGAGTTGGTTGAATAAATAGCTCCACCCATATAATTTACTCTATCACTTGTGAAAGTAGTACCAATCACAGTAAGATTAGAATGATCAGTGTAGATAGCACCTCCACCATAGAGGATAATATTTTGTGAGAAAAAAGTTACTGTATTATTTACAAAGTTAGAATCAATTACATTTACCCTAGACCGTATAGCACAAATAGCTCCACCATAATTAGTTGCAGTATTATTTGCGAATGTACAGCGAATAAAATTTATGGTTGATCCATCACTATAGATTGCACCACCCTGATTTATACTACCATTTGTAAGATTAGTTTGGTTTCCCCTTGTGAATGTTATATTTATAAATGTTACATTCAGATTAGGACTTATTGTGAATATTTTTGATGCTCCACGTGCATCAATTATCACACTACCTGCAGATCCATTAGCTTGAATTGTAATACTTCTATTTATAGTTATGTTAATATCCCCAGTTTTATTATATGTTCCAGGGTTTAAAAATAAGGTTTCATTATTATTTACATTAGAAATTACACTATTAATAGCTGTTGTAGGACCAATAGTTACATTAGCTGCGAAAGTAGCTTGTAAGCTAAAGAATAGCAATAATGTAAACACCAGTATACACATTAAAGAATTTTTTCTAAAATTATTCATTTTTCTTTTCACCTCCAAAAAGAATATTTCATTTTTTTTATCTAAAAGTAAAAGAGTTATTATGACATTAAATGAAAAAATCATGCTAATATTATTAATAAAGGTTAATGAGAATACCTTTAGCTAATAATAATATTATCATTAAACAAATTCTAAAATTATAGAATTTTAATTTTAAAAATGTTTTTTTTATGAAATTTTAAATAATATTTATAATGTTTTTTACAAGAATCAAAGGTTTTTATTCAATAATGAGATTTTTTAACTTTAGATTGCTTGTAAAATCAAATATAAAGATTTTAAAGGATTAAAATTAATTTTTAACCCCACAACATTGAAAAAAAAATACTTTTTAAAAAATTTTTGTTTTTTTTATAAGCTTTTTCCAATATATTTCCTCAAATTTTCAAATTATAAATTGATTAAATGTATAAGAGGGATTTAAATACTAAATTTTAGTTATTAACTATAATATTGATTTTTATTTATTTTTACGAAAATTCTTTAAATAATAAAGAAATCCCTCCTGTTATACTCATCATACAGGTGAAAAGATAAGTGTGATAAATTATCTTTAAAAAACCAGTAGCTATAAAAAAATAAGATGCCCTCATTAAAACAAGAAAATTTCTATAAAAAGAAAAGTAGCTAATGACTTTAGTAAACCTGTTAAAGATAGCATTAGCTAAGGATCTGTTAAAATGAGCAATATATTTAGTATAACTGTTGAAACAGCTATTTTCATTAAAAAAAGAAGTGTATTTTATATTATAAGATTTAAAATTTAAACTATACCAATAATTTTTTTCAGAAAAATTATTTTTTAAAAACTTAATTCTGAAAAAATTATTTTTAAAAAAAGTAGAATAGTTAAAAAAGTTTATTTTATTTAAAATAGAAAAATTGTGAGAATTAAAACAAGTTAGATTAGGTATGAAAAAAGTAGTAGATAAACAATTAAAAATATTAAAATTAAGATTTGTATCAGTATTATCAATGTGTAAAATATTAAAATAAGATTGATTATTATAAAAATAATTTTTAAATTTAACTAAGCCAATAGCTAAAGCCTGATAAAAACAGTTAGCTTCTATGCTGATTCTACTTAAATGAATTAAAATTTTATTAAATTTATTAATAATTGTAGAATTTTTGTAGCTATTTACATTGAAATCAGCTATTTTCCATTTTTTACTAGCTATTTTAGCTTCAGTATTATTAATTTCAGTATTAACTTCAGTATTATTTCCAAAAGTTTTTAATTTTTTTTCCATTTCTTATAGTTCCTACTTTTTATCACTTGTCTCCCAATTTCTCTCAAAAATTCTCTCAATTCTCTCAAAAATTTGTTTTTTTAATGGACTATTAATTTATTCGATTTAAAAAAAAAAAATAATCCAAATTTAAAAATTTATCTCCAATATATTTTTTTTATGCTTTAATTGAATAATCAACTTAGAAACCTTTGAAAATATATTGTTAACTTAATTTCAATCCATAATATACACAACAAAAATTAATGTCATGGAATTTACAATATTTAACAATATTTTTATTACAGAAGTAAATATTATTAAGAAGAAGATATTATAATTATAAAGAATATATCATAATTACGAAATATATATTACATAGAATATTTTTTTCTAAAGATTACATTTTGATATATCACTATACCAAACATAGCTCAAGACCATAACCATAATACTAAACCATAGTCCAATAGTAACATATGGTTCCATAGTAGTCAAATTGTTCATATATTGACTAATAAGTTGTATTATAAAACCCTATATAAATACTTAACTATGATAATATTCGCTAAAATTTAATAAAACGAGTGTTCATTTTATTGATGTAGTTTTTATGGATATTTATTAAATAATAATGCAATATAAGGAAAATAATTAAATTTAGGAAGAAAAAGTCTTATTTTAATGAGAAGAAAAAAATATTTCTTTATGTCCTTATTTGCTGGCTTATTTATTATGAAAAGCTATTTCTAGAAAAAATAAAAAAAAATTATATAATATTTTTTTTTAAAAAAAATCAAGAGGAAAGTGTCCTATAATTCATATTTTAAATGATATGTAAGGAAGAATATTGAAAAATTTATATATTACACAAATATACATCATTTCTTTAAAATTTTTGAAATTAAACAATTTTATAGCACTTTCTCAAGAGATATTTTTATCAAGGATTAAAAAAAAAATATACAATAGAAAAAGGATAAATTGAATGAAATTGAATTTCTTAAAAAAAGAATTTTGAGAAACAAATTATATAATTTTATAAATAAAAACTTATGGAATAAAAAATATATTTTTAACAAAGTTAATGATTAAAAAAAAAATCATAGCTTTAAGATAATTTAAGAAAAAATATTAAAATGAAAAAAATCTAAAAGACGAAAAATTTCGCCAAAAAAAGCACAGAAAAAATATAATACATAAAAAATATATTAATTAATAGCTATTTAATACCTTATAAAATCTAAATAAGTTAAATATAATGGTATTAATAACAATTTAAAATAGTATTAATAGTTATATAATTTCAAGAATGAAGGAGGATTATAAAATGTATAAAATAGGTGAAGCTCTTGTTGGAGAAGGAAATGAACTTGCTCATGTTGATTTAATTATTGGTGATAAAAATGGTTCAGCTGGAATTGCATTTGCAAATGGTATGACTCAGCTATCTATTGGTCATACACCTCTTTTATCTGTTATTAGACCTAATTTAATGACTAAGCCCGCTACTTTGATTATTCCTAAAGTTACAGTTGGAAACTTAGATGAAGCGAGTAAAATATTTGGACCTGCTCAAACTGCGGTTGGTAGAGCTGTAGCTGATGCCGTAGCAGAAGGACTCATTCCAAAAGAAAAGTGTGATGATATAGTACTTATGGTAAGTGTATTTATCCATCCTGAAGCAAAAGACTATAGGAAAATATATCAATATAATTATGGAGCTACAAAATTAGCTATTAGAAGAGCAATAACTGATTATCCAAGTATTGAAAAAGTTTTAGATGAAAAAGATCGAGGCACACACCCAATAATGGGATTCAAAGTTACAAGATTGTGGAACCCTCCATACATTCAAGTTGCCCTTGATTTAGACAACATGGATACCATGGAGAGAATAATTGATGCTCTACCTAATAGAGAAAGAATACTTCTTGAAGCAGGAACACCCCTTATTAAAAAGTTTGGAGTTGGAGTTGTTAGTAAAATTAGGCAGTTACGACCAGATGCATTCATAATAGCTGATTTAAAAACATTAGATGTTGGTAGAATAGAAGTTAAAATGGCAGCTGATGAAACTGCAGATGCCGTAGCTATTTCTGGGCTTGGAACAATTGAATCCATTGAAAAAGCTATTCATGAAGCTCAAAAACAAGGAATATATTCCATGTTAGACATGATGAATGTAGATAATTTTACAGAAAAATTAAGTGAAATTAATGATAATTTAAAGCCGAATATTGTCCTATTACATAGAAATGTTGACCTTGAAACTTTAAAAGCAGAAAAAGGAGAAAATATTAATGATATGAGTGAATGGGGAAATATTAAAGCTATTAAAGAATTACTTGGAAATAGTCTTGTAGCTGTCGCAGGAGGAATCACCCCTCAAAATATTGAAGAAGCAATTAAAAAAGGAGCAGACATTATCATCGGAGGTAGATACATTACTGGATCAAGAGATGTTAGAAAATCCACAGAAGATTTTTTAGAACACTTACCAGAAGATCCAGACACCATGAGATTAGCTCTTGATGAAGATGAATCTATTTAAAAATAAAATAGCTATTTCATTAAATCTAACTAACTAATGATTAATAGCTAAATTTTTTTTTAAAAAAAGATAATTAAAAAAATAATTTAAAAAATAATTTAAAAAATAATTCGTACAAATAATTTTAAATTTTTGTTGAAAAAAAAGTCAGTGAAGTTTATATTATCTCTTTTATAGAGATAATATTCTTTCTATTTAAAAATTAGTAAATATTAAGTTTATGTGAGTTGTCAAAAATTTTGATGTTTAATAAGAATTAATAATAAATTCTTTTAATTTATTAGATAACTCTTCATAATAATCTTCATTAGCTTTAGCCTTATTTAATTCCTTTTGAAGCTGTGTAAAATTAGCTTTGACCTTATTTAACTCTTTTTGAATAAAAGCATACTTTGAAAGTAACTCATCATAGTCATTCTGGAGTTTGAAAAATTTTTTAGATTCTTTAGATTCACCATTTTTTAAAGTACTTTTCAAATCAGCGATTTCTTCTTTTAAAAGCCTATTATCTTCTTCTAAACTAGCTATTTTTTTATCATTAGCTGATTTATCCTTTTTTAAATTTTTTCTTTTTTTGAGTTCCTTATTTAAAAAAGCTATTTTATCAATTAAATCATCTTCACTTGACTCTTCATCTATTATTTGTTTTGAATTATCATTTAAGATAGTTTCTTTAATATTCAAGTCAGGTTCTATAGATTTCTCACTATTAAGTCTTTTATATAAAGTAGCTATCTCATCAACTAATCTATTCTCTTTAGACATTCTTTTATTAATTTGATTATTTAAATCAGAAATCTCATCGCTTAAAATAGCTACCTTTTGATCATATTCAGAAATTTTAAAATTATATCCTTTTAATTTTTCTTCAATACTATCTTTTTCTTCAAGTTGTTTATTTAAATGAGCTATTTGTCTTTCATAATCAAAAATTTTCGAGTCAAATTCTTCTAATTTATTTTCAATACTGTTTTTTTCTTGGATTTTCCCTTCTAATTTAGTAATTTTATTATTCAAATCATCTTCAATAGTTTTTTTCTCTTCTAATTTTTCACTGTAAGAAGAGATTTTATTATTTAATCTTTCTTCAAGAACCATTTTTTTATCTAGTTCTAATCTTAAATTAGTTACTCTATCACTTAATGTTTCTTCAATAGTTTTTTTATCATTAAGTTTTTTGTTTAAATCATCAAGCTCTTCCTTATATTCCATGATTTTAGACTCATACTCCTCAAGATCTTTGCTATCATTAGATTTATCTTGAAGCAATTTATTCAAAGCAGTTATTTCCATTTGATATTTAGCTAGTTCAGACTTATGATCTTCAGATGTATCTGTACCCTTTTCTTCAAGTTGTTTTTTTAAATTAACTATTTCTTCTTGAAGTTCAAATATTGTAGAATTATTATCCTGAATAACAGACTCTAATTCTTCATTATTTTCTTTTAAAGTATCATAACTAGATTGTAAAGAATCAATAGCTTCAGAATTTGTTTTATCATCATCCAATTGTTCTTTATAATCAAAAGGCAATATTAAAACTTTTTCTTGATCATTAAAAATATTTTCTTGTTTAGGTATTGTTATTTGTACTTGTTCTGTTTTATATTTCTTAACCTTATTATTTTTAAGAGTTCTTTTGTATTCTCTTGAATATTTTTTTACAACACCAGTTATATGTTTCATGTAATTCCCCAATAATAAATTATCCCTTAACAAAAGTTGTGTATAAATTTATAATAATATTTTTCAGTATATAATTAATATATTTTTAATATATTGTTTTGCTTATTTAATATTTTGTTTTATAATTTAAGACAAATGATCTCATTATATTGTATAAAATTTATTATACTTAAAAGTAATATATAGCACATAGTGATATGATGATATTAGGAATTTGTGGAAGTCCTAGAAAAAAAGCTACGGAATATGTTCTAAACAAAGCACTGAATGATTTAAAAGATAAAAAATTTAAAACAGAAATGTTTACTGTTCGAGGAAAAACAATAAATCCCTGTAAACATTGTGATTATTGTTTAAAGAAAAAAGAATGCATACAAAAAGATGATATGGTTGAAGCATATGATTTACTTAAAAAAGCAGATGGAATTATAATAGCTAGTCCAATGTATAATGGAGGAATCAGTGCCCAAACAAAAGCACTGATGGATAGATGTAGAGCATTGGGTGCTGAAGATCTTAACATTCTAAGAGGTAAGATTGGAATGTCCATAGCTATTGGTGGAGATCGCTCAGGAGGTCAAGAATTAGCTATTCAACAAATTAACACCTACTATATTTTAAGTGGAATAATTCCTGTTAGTGGAGGTCCATTTGGAGCTAATTTAGGCAGTTGTTTTTGGTCAAAAGACAGTTTAGAAGGTGTTAAAGAAGACGAATATGGATTTAAAACCTTAAATAAAACCTTGAAACGTTTTGTTGAATATTTAAACAAATATAAGAAATAGTTTAGGTAAATATATAAAAAATCAAATTATAATAAAATATTATTATAA
>WRMT01000086.1 GCA_009777005.1 Methanobrevibacter sp.
ATAACCTTTTTATTCTTAGAATTTAAAAGATGAATATTTAATTTTTAATAAAATTTTTTTAAAGAATCAATTTTATTATCTAAATAGATTACTTAATAGTTATTTTTAAATATATATAAATAATAAAGGAATATATTTATAATTAATTAATTTTCATTGTTTTAATTTTTTTATAGCTATTCTCTAATATATGTTGAAAAATATTAATTAATTAAAAAATTAATTCATATTAATCAAACCATTATCAAATAGCTATTTTTTATAAACTTTTAGTATACTATTGAATCACTACATGTACTATATTTTGGAGTTATATATAATGAATCATGAAAAAATGATAAATGTCAGTACCAAAAGAGGATTTTTATGGCCATCTTATGAAATATACTCTGGAGTATCAGGATTTACTGACTATGGTCCACTTGGAGCTATTTTAAAGAATAATATAATGCAAATGTGGAGAAAGCAGTACATTACTGGAGAGGGATTTTTTGAAATTGAAAGTCCGACTGTCACGCCAAAAGAAGTATTAAAAGCTTCTGGACATGTTGACAACTTCACAGATCCTATGACACAATGTAAAGGTTGTGGGGATGTTTATAGGGCTGATCACATAATTGAAGAGGAAACTGGAAGAGAAGTTGAAGGTTTAGAAAATGAAAAACTGGATGAAATTGTTATTAATGAGAAGATAGTGTGTCCAAATTGTGGGAATAAATTAAGTGAAATTTGGAATTATAATCTTATGTTTAAAACTATGATTGGAGCTAAAGGAAATAAAACTGGTTATATGAGACCAGAAACGGCTCAAGGAATATTCATTCAATTTAAACGTCTTTCAAGATTTTTTAAAAATAAGCTTCCATTTGGGGTTGTTCAGCTTGGAAAAGCTTATAGAAATGAAATTTCTCCAAGACAAGGAGTTATAAGGCTTCGAGAGTTTACACAAGCAGAAGCTGAAATATTTGTTGATCCTAAAGATAAAACTCATCCTAATTTCTCAAAAATAGCTAATGAAGAACTTATTTTAAGTCCACAAGATAGTCAACTTAACAATGAAGAACCAATTACAATTACAGCTAAAGATGCTTTAGATAAAGGGATTGTAGCTAATGAAATGCTGATTTATCAAATATATTTAGCTAAAAAGTTTTTAGATGAACTTGGAATTCCTAAAGAAGCATTAAGATTTAGGCAACACTTACCTAATGAAATGGCTCATTATGCAATAGATTGTTGGGATGTTGAAGCTTTAACTGATAGATATGGTTGGGTGGAAATCATAGGAATAGCTGATAGAGGAGATTATGATTTAAAATCCCATTCAAAAAATAGTAATGAAGATTTAAATATTTTTATTCAATATGATACGCCTCAAAAAGTAGCTAAAACCATTGTAAAATTAAACATGCAAAAATTTGGTCCTTCATTTAAAGAAAATAGTCCAAAAGTTAAAAATTTCTTAGAAAATCTTAATGATGCAGAAATTATATCTATGAAAGAAGAAATTGATAAAAATGGGAAATATCTCATTGAATTAGATTCAACTTATGAAGTTCTCAGTGAACATGTGGATTTTGAAGATATTGAAGAAGAACTTAAAGGAAAAAAGATTATTCCTCATGTGATTGAGCCATCATTTGGTATTGATCGTATTCTTTACTGTGTACTCTTACATTCATTCCATGTAGCTAATGATGGTGAAGATAAAGATTATTTCAAATTATCAAAGGGAATTGCCCCAATACAAGTTGGTGTTTTCCCATTAATGAATAAAAAAGAATTAAATGAAATAGCTATTGAAATCACTGAAAATCTACGTTCATATGGATTTATGGTTAATCATGATGTTTCTGGGACAATTGGAAGAAGGTATGCTCGTAGTGATGAAATTGGCACTCCAATAGCTATAACTATTGATTATGACTCAATTGATGATAAAAAAGTCACTATAAGAAACAGGGACACTGAAGAACAAAAAAGAGTTCCAATAGCTAATTTAGAAGATGAACTGAATGGTTTTTTAAAAACAATTAAATAATTTAAATTTAAAATTTATTTTATTCCTTTTTTATAATTTTTAACATAAACCATTTAATTATTAACTCTTATAAATTTATTTTATTCCTTTTTTATAATTTTTAACATAATCTCTTTTATTATTAGCTTTTATAACTTTATTTTATTCTTTTTTTTTATAATTTTTAACATAACTCATCTAATAATTAACTTTTGCACTGATATTTTATTCTTTTTTCTTTTTTTATAATTTTTAACATAACTCATCTAATAATTAACTTTTGTACTGATATTTTATTCATTTTTTATAATTTTTAACATAAACCATTTAATTATTAACTCTTATAAAGACATTTCCCTACTTTTTTATAAGATTTAAATCAAAAAACATCAGTCGATTAGCAATTTCTTTATAATGAGTAAAAATCTTCAAACCCCAATCTATAGCTTCGTATGTTGTATCTAATAAAATGTTCGAATCATTATAGCTACCATCTTTAAGAAATAGGGATAAAGAAACAAAATCTTCTGAAACTGTTAAAAACAATTTTAAATTTTCTTTAACCTTCCATACTTTTAAGTTATTTCTTTTTTTATTATTATTTGGATTTTTGAATAATTTTTTTCTATATCCCTTACTATTTATAGATTCAAAAATATTTTCATCAATTATTAATTCGACATTACAGTTATTATCTAATTTATGAATGATTGCATCTAAGTGTGCTTTTGAAAATACAGGTAAAACTATTTTCAGCCTATTAGGTTTAGCTATTAAATTTAAATATTTTTTTAATGGTTTAATTAAATCATTTTCATCCGAAAGTATATATTCTGGATTTTTGAAAATATCTATTTCTTTTAAATATTGTGGAGGAATAGCTGATATATCCTGATTTTCCCAATAATCAATATTATGTTCAATTGAATACCACTTTTGAATTAATTTTAAGAGGTTCACTACAAAGATATAACCTGTTGAAGACAAACAATAGTATTTATCAAATTTGTATATTAAGCTATTTTTTTCAAGTTCTTTTATTCCATGTAATATGGTGGGAGATGGTTTTTTTAAGTCATCTCTAAGTGCAGCTAATTTTTTTTTATTATCATATAAACTTAATAACAATTTTGTTTTCAATGTTGAATTTAAAATATGTTTAACATAATTAAATTCATCAAAATAAATAGATGTTTCTGGAAAATTTAAATGTTCAATAGATGTGTTTTTTTCATACATTGTATCAACTAAATTTATTTTAAAAAGAATATTAATGATTCAAAGATATATTACATGCTCAAGAATATTTAAGAGAAAAATTTTTAAGATTCAAAGATGTATTTTATTCTCAAAAATATTAAAGAAAAGAATTTATAGGCTCAAGTATAAGTTTTCACCAAAAGATTTATAGGTTTCAAATGTTTTGTTTCCCCAATCAATAGCTTCTGGAGTGGAAGATATTAAAATTTTATTTTGATCATAGCTATTATCAACTTTGAAAAGCCCAAATGAGACAAAATTATTAGCTACTGTTAAAGCAAATTCAACATTATTTAAGGATTTTATTTCCAATTTTCCTTCGTTTAAAGCTATTTTAGTTAAATTTGAATCCATTGATTTGATAAAAGAATTAACTATTGATTTTATAAGTAAAAATTCTATATTTGCTTTATTTTTGATTAAATTTTCAAAAATTGTATAATATTCTGGGTGAATAAATGGAAAAATAGATTTTACATTCTTTGACTGTTTTAAAAGATTTTTTAAATAATTATGGGTTTTATAAATATCTGTGGGTTTTGATTCTATTATTTTTGAGCCTTTAAGCTGAGATATTTGTTTTAAAGATTCTATATTAATCGATTCTGTGTTATGATCAGTCCAAAAATTAGAATATTCGTTTATTACATATATGGACTTGTTTAAATCGATTATATCTTTTATTTTCACTTTCATTATGTTGTTTAATCGGAACTTACCTCTACTTTCAGTAATATATCCTCTTTCTTCTAATTTGCCGATATTGTTTGAAATAGAACTATAAGTTAGATTTGTTTTATTATGTAATTCTTTTTTTGAAAATGATCCATGTAATAAACAATTTAATATTTTCATCCTAATTTTTGAGCTAAAAAAAAATTTTAATTCAGTTTCAATGTATTCATAGCTATTGAAATTATTATTTTTAGTCTTTAACATTATTGTCCTCCATTATTTTCTATACTAAATAAAAAATATTAAAAAGTTGAAACATTTTAAATAGCTATTTAAACATTTCCAACAATACAATATTAATAGTTAATAGAAAAGTAATAATAAGTTTGAATTATTACTATATAAATTTTTCGTAATACAATTAAAAAAATAATATGATAATAAAAAATAGAATAATCTAGAGAAATATATATTATAATTTTGATGTATATATTATAATTAAGAAATATATATCCTGTAAAATATTTTTGAGAGGGAAATTTGGACACATCTATTGAATAAAAACTTTATATTTTTTTCCCTTCTTTCTTCTTTCATTGTTATATATTTGCTTATTTTTCATCAAATAGCTATTTTTAATGAAAATTTTCAAAAATGAATAAATAAATAGGAATAAAAGTAAAAAATAGAAAAAATCAATAACTACTAAATTAAAAAAATAAATTTTTTTTTTAAAAAAAAGAGTGAGATTCATGTTACCATGAATCATACAAGCTATTTCTTAAAAAAAGATTAAAAAAAATAATAATTTTAGAAATACTAATTTTTTATTATAAAAATACTAATCTTTTCTTTTTGATATAAACCCTAGGAAAAACATGCTTAACAAACATAAAAATATTATCGCTATTGGATTACCAGTTTTTAGCATTGCTACAACAGGATTAAGATTAGGGTCATCTATATCTTCTGGAGTATCTAAATCAGTTGGATCCTCAATTGATTCAGGATTATCATTTGGTTCTGGATCAGAAAGAATTATATCCGTAGTACCAAAGGTACGATTATCCATATACTCACGATAATTATTATCTCCAAGGAATTCAGCAGCAATATTCCCTCCTAAAGTGTAAGAATAATTCAATATTGCAATTCCATTATGATCAGTTACAGCCATACCAATATACTTTCCATTTAGGAAAAATATTATGGATTTACCTGATAAAATCTTATTATTTTCTGCATCATGGAGTTTTGCAACGAAGCTAGTTGAATTAGTTCCATTGTAAATAGCTGAAACAAAGACAGTAGTTCTAGTAAGACGAACAGTTAAAGTACGAACTGATGTTACTGGTGCCCAAGTATGAGGATTCCCTGGGAAATTTGCTGTAATATTATAAACACCTAATGGAAGCAAACCAGCATCAACATACACTCTACCAAAAGCATCAGATGAATGATAACCACCAATTTGAACTCCATCTAGAGAAATAATGATATTTCCCTTATTAGCTAATAGTCTACCATCTTCATCAATTAATAGAAAGCTAAATGCAGCACTTTGAAACGTAGTAACAACAATATTCCTCAAATTAATAGTAGTATCAAGTGGATCAGTTCTCACAATACCTTCACTAATTATAGGAGGAGATAAGTCAGGTCTTAAAAGAGAAATAGGAATAGGTGCAACACCAAAGGTAGCAATTCCAGATACATTAGTATAATAATATATAAGTGCTCTACCATTTGCATCAGTAGTAATTTCCTGATATATGACTCCATTTAAAGTAACATTAAGAGTTATATTAACTATAGGATTACCTAGTTCATCAACAAACTTCAAGTAAATTATAACATCCTTAAATGGCTTATTATCACTCTTATTCTCAATAACAATGAAAGTTTCCAATGGTTTAGGAACCATTAAAGTTAAATTACTAGAATCTAAATAAGTACCATTTCCAGAATAAATCACGGTAATATTATGAATTGAAGGATCTAATCCAGGATTAAAACCATAAACAGCTCTACCATTTCCATTGGTAGTGTGATTTGCAACATTGATTCCATTAATCCAAAATTCTACTTGGGCTCCAGATAAGGGATTAGCCCATTCATCTAAAAGGATTGCTGTAAAATCAGTTGAACGATTAAATATAAAGACACTTTCATTTCTTACACTAATTGTTGTAGTGACTGGAGTAATATTCAACCATCCACTAGTATTTGAACTTTCAAAAGTCTCATCACCAGAGTATACAACGGTTAAATTACTATAAAATCCGTAAACATAATATGTGAGAGTTAAAGCGAATTTTCCATTAATAACTGGAACATTAGAGAAAAGTGTACCATTGATTGTAATATCTACAAAACCATTAACCAGTCTACCACTAGCACTATTTACAGTACCATTAATAGTGAAGACTTGAGTAGCTTTTTGAGTGATATTTTCTACATGAATATTAGTAGATAATGGATTACCTTCAAAGGAAGTTTCTTCAGAACTTTTATTTCCGATATTTTCTTGATTCAAACTAGTGACATTAGCTATATTAACAATTAAGCCTGTGCCATTAATTCTAACGGTAATAAATAAAGTTACAGCTGCTCCATCATTTAGAGTTCCAATATTCCAGATAAGCGTATTTCCTATTAAAGTATAAGTTCCACCACTTGCACTTTCAAATATTAAGCGATAATCTAAAACATCGCTTATGATGAGACCTGTTGCATTAGCTGGACCATTATTTGTAACAGTAATAGTATACAAGACAAGGTCATCTATAGTGGCATTTCCAGTAACATTACTGCCCTTAGTTATTGTAAGATTAACAATATTACTCATATCAGGTTCTAAGAATAATATAATATCAGAGTTGTCACCAATAGCTTGAATACTAAACCAATTATTTAATGTTAAAGTAACATTTTGTGAATACTTTCCTTTTCCAGAAACATTAGCTGAATTATAAATAATTCCTGTATTACTATTCCAAATAAGATTAATCAAGAAAGATGGAAGAGCATCATAATCAACTAAACTAGTGACTCCAGTAGCTCCATCAATGAGCAAAAATTCATAAGATAATTCTACAGTACCATTAGATTGATAAACAGTAGTATTAACAGTAGTTTTGAAATTATTTGTTAAATTTTTAGCAGATAATTCCATGACAAACCAATTAGCTAAAACAATACTACTAACTAAAGGAGTATTGTCACCCCACCAATTTAAATTAGCATTGGTATTTATTCCACTATTTAACATATCAAAACCATTGGAATTACTATTGTTAAATATTCTATTGTAGTTAATGAGAGCATTAGAGCTTAGAGAGAGAACATGAATTCCTAGGTTGTTATTGATTATATTAGATCCAACAACCTTATTATTTCCTCCATTGATACCAATAGCATTAAGATTATTAGTTATATTAGAAGAAATTACAGAGTTATTATTTGAAGATTCAGCGAAAAATATTGCCCATGAACCAGTTCGACTATAATTCGAGATATGTGCATTTAAAATAGCATTATTGTTTGCAGTTGAGGTGAAAATGAAACCACCATTATTAGCTAATCCAAAAACATCATTGACCGTGTAATTACTAGAATTACCACTGATTCCAATTGCAAAATCATTATCATAAATATTATTGTTAGCTGATAAACCAGCAATAGAATAATTTAAATTATTAAAAACAAATTGAACACCAATACCATTTTCAGAAATAATATTATTCATTAAAGTAAATTCAGTTATAGCTAAAGCTATAGCTTGAGTATTATTTGTAAAATTAGAATTTCTTATTTGGCTATTTATACCATTGGTAAAAACACCACCACCAAGAATTCCACTATTGTTTGAGAAAGTAGAACTATTTACAGTAAAAACATTACCATAATAATTATAAACAGCCCCTCCATCACTTGCAGTATTATTATTAAAATTAGAATTTTCCACGACAAAGTTTGCACCATAATAATTATAAACAGTGCCTCCTTCGATTGCAGTATTATTATTAGAATTAGAATTTTTCACACTAAAATTTGTACCATTATAGTTGTAAATAGCACCTTTTTCACTTGCAGTATTATCATTGAAATTAGAATTTTCCACACCAAAGTTTGAACTGTAATAATTATAAATAGCAGCACCTTCTACAGCATTATTACTGGTAAAATTTGAATTTCTCGCACCAAAGTAGCTACCATTAACATTATAAATTCCACCACCTTTCACAGCAGTATTATTAACGAAATAAGAAGTATCTATAGTAACAGGGTAATCAATGGTAGTATATTGGGTATCATTATTGTAAATTGCACCACCATTATTTGTTGCAAGATTACTGTCAAAAATTGAGTTCCCCATGTTAAATGAGTAAATTGCAGTTGAAAGTGGAGCTATGCCTATTCCGAAGGATACTGGCACAATATTTGTCGGAACAAAATTGTATATAGCACCACCATTAATTGCCTTGTTAATAGTAAAATTAGAATCCATCACATCAAGATTAGTGGCACGATTATAGAATCCACCACCATTGTTACTTGCAGAATTATTATAGAAAACAGAATTAGCTATAACAAGGTTATAGCCATTATTGTAAATTCCCCCACCATCTGAAGCAGTATTATCAGAGAAAACAGAATTAGATATAGTAAAGCTTGAACCAGTATTGTAAATAGCACCACCTAAATAATTAGCATGATTATTTGCAAAATTAGAGCTATTCGCTTGGAAATTAATAGCAAAATTGTAAATAGCACCACCTGACAAATTAGCATGATTATTTATAAAGTTCAAGTTATTCATATAGAAATTACTAGCTAAATTGCTAATAGCACCACCATAATCAATTTCAGCAGTATTATTTATGAAAGTAGAATTTTCTATAGCTAATTCAGAGCCATAATAATTATAGATTGCACCACCACTACTTGCACTATTATTAATGAAAGTACATCCAATTACATTAACTTTAGTACCAAAACTATAAATGGCACCACCTTCACTATCCATAGGATATCCATAACTGTCATAAACTATATCTACTTTTCCATTGACAAAAGTTATGTTTATAAAATTCACAGAAATATCATAATCTATTGTAAATATCCTTGATTGACTTTGACCATCAATTATAGAATTATTTCCAATAATTGTTAAGTTTTTATTAATCGTTATTCCAGTATTATTAGATCCCGTGTAAGTACCAGGAGCTAAAAAAATAGTTTCACCAGGATCAACTAGATCAATAGCATTTAAAATACCACCAGAATCTGTAGTAGTAATACTTTGATCAGCTGCAGTAGTTGATTGTAAACTAAACAAGAATAGCAATGCTATGACTATTAACATGCACATTCTAAATTTTTGCTTATTATCCTGAGACATAGAAAATCTCCTCAGGGCTACCACGATAGTTGATATGAAACTTCTATTTTTATGGTTTATCAAATCATTTGACATACCAAACCCTCTTCATTTTATCAAAAAGTATAAAAATAATAAGAATATTCAACATCCCTATCCTCAATATTTTTCAAATTATAAAAAAAATAATAATGATTCACACATATAATCCCAAAAATTTTTTAAAAAAACTTAAAACCTCCCAATATAAGCTTAAATATACTAAAATAGAGTATACTACTAAAAATCATTCTATGAAAATACAATACCCTAATTAATCTTAAAAAAATTTTATATACATTAAATAATTTTTTCAATTATAGTAAAAGACCTTTGATTTTAAAATGATAATATTTTAAAAATAAATGCCAAAAGATTTTAACTTTTAAAAGGACAATTTTAACATGTTTTTTAAATTTATAATTTTAAAAATTTCTGTTGATTAATATCCAAGACCTTATACTAATTACTAATACTTTTAGATATATTTTTTAAATCCTTCAAAAACGGGAAAATAACTATATGGGCAATAGTGATAGAATATTTTAGTCAAAACTTGTTTGAAATTAAATTAATGAAGAAAATAGAAGATTAAATCCTTCAAGGTCATATTAGTCAATAAATTTAAATTGATTACTGAAATATTAATTGAAGAAACCTTGTATATCTTTTTAGAATATGATAACATTGTTATAACTATAATTGCAAATAGAACATAATAATAAATGATGAACATTATTATTAAAACTTTTTAAAAATTATTTTCCAATTTTACACATCTAGCTCTTGATATTTGTTCAAGCCAGTACTTTACCTAATTATAATAAGTTTTTATATCTTTAAAGACTACAGTCATTGTTTAATAGAAAATCATGGACAAAACAACCCTTTTTAAAAATTTTGAACTATTTTCTAATATTGAAGATAATTTCAGAGACTGTTCATTACAATCAAGTATAAGTAATTATCTATAGTGAACAATCATATAAATTTTTTCAAATAAAAATAATTTCTATGTAAAGAAATTGTACTGCCATATACATACATAAATAATTGCTTTTAAAAAAAATGAATAAGGAAAAGAAGAGTAATGAAAAAATATGTTAAATTAGTCATATGCCAAATGTTTCATATATTTTATTTAATCTTCTATTTTTATATCCTGGAAGAAAAGTCTTAATTTAATATATTAAAAACAAATAACAAATTATCTAGTTTTCTAAAAATATATTCAATAATTTTTTATTTTTTAAATAAATAGGTTATAATTATTTTTATTAAAAAATACAATTTTATCATAGAAAGTCATTAAAAAAAACGAATATTAAACCTAAAAAATATCATTATATTTCTGAAAATAAAGTTTTTAATTAATGATAATTTTTAAAAATATTTAA
>WRMT01000087.1 GCA_009777005.1 Methanobrevibacter sp.
TTATTTTAATTTTTTTTATTATACTTTTTATAATTATTTTTTGAAATTAGATAATAATTATTTTTATTATTATTTTAATTTTTTTTATTATACTTTTTATAATTATTTTTTGAAATTAGATAATAATTATTTTTATTATTATTTTAATTTTTTTTATTATACTTTTTATAATTGTTTTTTGAAATTAGATAATTATTATTTTTTTGCCTTTGTATGAGGATAATCAGTTAATAATTGTTATTTTGTATCAGATTTTAATATTTTCATTATATGCTATATTTTTTAAATAATAAAGATGAATCACAACAGGAATTATAAGAACTATTTGATTTTGATTATCTTGACAAAATTTTGTAATTAATTTATTTAATTATAAACATTTTTTAAATTTATGTAGATAGTTTTAGATTACATGCTATTCATGTGGATAGTTTTAGGTTACATAATATTGATGTTTATAGTTTTAGATTACATATCATTCATGTTTATAGTTTTAGATTACAAAGTATTCATGTAAATAGTTTTAGATTACAATGTATTATTTTTCTAATAATTGGAGCAGATATTCAACAACAATTTTAAATATTACCAAGTTAAAAGAAGTATTATAGAATAAATTCATAAAACTGAATTATTAATGGACAAGAAAAATTTAATACAATTATTTGCTAAACCATTATTGTTGTTATAACTTAAGAAAATTTCCATAAAATTGAATTTTATGCTGTGGAAAAACTTTCAGATTTTTTCAATCAATTTAAATTAACTCTTTGTATTGTTGTAACATCAAAGGTTGTTAATTATCATGGTATCTATGTAGTAATATTCATAGATTGTTGATTATCATGGTATGTTTGTATAACATCAGGTTTAGCTATTGAAATTTATTTCATCAATGTTGTAGTGACAGTTAATAGAGGAATTAGAAGGTATGGTATTTTTATGTATAAAGATGAAATGATTCAAATGCATCAGTTTTTAGTATATGTTTTGAAATACTTAGAAACAAATAATGAGATTCATAGTTCTTGTGGTGAATATATAGCTTTAAATATAAGCCCCCATCATATTCACAGAACGAAAGCAGAACATAAACATGCAATATTTGTACTCTCTAACACGATTTCTGAAATTATTTTACAAGAAAATTTCGATTCGGTTCCATCTAATGTTTCTAATGCATTATCAGAACTTGTAAGAAGGTCTAAAAAAGAACTAAAAGTTGAAATTAAAGTCGAATCAAAATAGCCATTGAAATAAAATATTAATATATTTTTAAAATATTTTTAAATATTTATAAAATTTAATTTTAATAATATTTATATAATTTATTTTAATATTTTGTGACTTTTTTTTGGAAATATTCTATTCAA
Organism: Methanobrevibacter sp.; assembly: GCA_009777005.1. Taxonomy (GTDB): domain Archaea; phylum Methanobacteriota; class Methanobacteria; order Methanobacteriales; family Methanobacteriaceae; genus Methanorudis. Next base: position 1,374 of record WRMT01000087.1, read on the forward strand.
ATTTTATTATAATAAGTATAATACTAATTATAATACTGAATATAATTATATTTTATAATTAATGTTTTCAAAGTAAACTTTAACTTTTCTCAAAATTTTATTTCTAAAAGATTTATATAGGATAAACTCATTATTTTCTCTTTTTTAATATATTTAAAGAAGTTTAGCATATATTTCAATATATTATGATTACTTCACATTTACATATTTATTAACTATAAAAAACTATTTTTTTAGACATTATGGATTTATTAGAAGATATTAATCTTTTTAATATTTTTCTTTTTATAATTATTAATAATAGCTTAACTAAATATTATTTATAATAAATTAGCTAATTATTTTTTTATTTATTAAATTTAATAGCTTCCTTATCTTTTTTTTACTAGGTTTTCAACACAAAATGTTTTAACAAAAAAATCCAATATTAATATAATTTACTTATTATTAAATTAAACAACTTCTGATAATAATTTGTATCATTTTTAGCTATTAATATTTTAAAATAGTTAATAATTATTTTAACTAATATATAATTAGTTATAGAAGAAATAAGTTTAATAATTAGTAATAAGTTAATTTTTAGAGATTTAATTGATAAAAACAAGTTTTTAGCTAAGAAATTGAACTTTTTTAGTAAAATATAATAATTTTATAAAATTAACTAATTTTTATATTAATTTTTGAACTAGTATAATTTTTTTTTAAGGTGATTTTTATGAAAAGTATGGAAAAAATGGTTTGTTTAGTAGATGGAGAACATTACCTTCCTGTTACAAAATCTGCAATTGATAGTTTAAATAACTTAAATCATATTGATGTAGTAGCTATTGTATTTATTGGAGGAACTGAAAAACTAAGAACTGATGATGAAGATAGCTACACTAAAATGATGGGAATGCCAGTACACTTTGGTGTGGATGAAAATGAAATTCCATATGATTTAATTGTTGAAATGGTTAAAGACTATGATGCAGATGTTGTTATGGATTTAAGTGATGAACCTGTTTTAGATTACTCAAAAAGATTTAAAATAGCTTCAAAAGTTATAGCTTGTGGAATTGAATATCGAGGACCTGATTTCACATTTAAACCACTGACTCAACATGAAACAGCTCGTAAACCATCTCTTAAAATACTTGGAACTGGGAAAAGAATAGGTAAAACTGCAGTATCTGCATTCACCTCAAGATTAATTGATGAAAATGAGTATGATCCTTGTGTAGTAGCTATGGGTCGTGGTGGACCAGAAGAACCTGAACTAGTTAGAGGAGATAAATTAAAAATAAGCCCAGAATTTTTAATGGAACAATCAGATAAAGGAGTTCATGCTGCTTCTGATCATTGGGAAGGTGCTTTGATGAGCAGAATTCTAACCATTGGTTGTAGAAGATGTGGTGGTGGAATGTCTGGTGATGTTTTCCAAACCAACATGAAAAAAGGAGCAGAAATAGCTAATGATGTGGAATCAAAATTTATTATTTTTGAAGGAAGTGGTGCAGCTATTCCCCCAATTAAAACAAATAAAAATATTGTTTTGATAGGAGCTAATCAACCTTTATTAAATATTACTAACTTTTTTGGTCCGTTTAGAATTGGATTAGCTGATCTTGTTATTATCACAATGTGTGAAGAACCTATGTCTTCTCCAGATAAGATAAAAGCTATTGAAGAATTCATATCTGAAATAAATCCAAAAGCTAAAGTTATCTCTACTGTTTTTAGACCAAAACCACTTGATGATATTTCTGGTAAAAACGTCCTCTTTGCAACTACAGCTCCAGATGAAATAAAAGATGTTTTAGTTAATCACTTAGAAGAGGAATATAAATGTAGAGTAGTTGGAACAACTTCACACTTATCCAATAGACCACTTCTTCAAAAAGATATTAAAAAATACATTGATAAAGCTGATGTTATGTTGACAGAGCTTAAAGCTGCAGCAGTAGATGTAGCTACAAAAGATTCTCTTGAAGCAGGACTTGAAGTGGTTTACTGTGACAATATTCCAATAGCTATTGATGGAAACTATCCTGATTTATCGGATTCAATAATTGAAGTAGTTGATGAAGCTATTGAAGATTTTAATAATAGTTAATAAGAATAGATAACTCATAAAAATAATAAGTAATTATAGTTATTTTTCTATTTTTTTATTAATTTATTTTATTTCTTTAAATAGCTATTTTTCTTAATAATGATTATAATAATCTTAATAGAATGTTTATTGATTTTAAAAATTATTACAGTCATTAATAAATGATTAGTTATTTAATACACAGAAATAATATTATTTTTTTAGATTATAAATAAACTTTTTTTATATTTATAATGGAGATATAATAGAGATAAAATGCCTAGAATATCAAGCATTGAAATATTAAAAAGACTTAAACAAGCTATACTTCCTGTTAGAACAAAAGCTAATCTTGAAAATTTTCAAATATTAATTATTGAAACTTATGAAAAAATTGGATCATATCTTGAGAAGATTTTAGAGAATTTCCATCAGATATTCATTTATAGCTTATTATCGAGATTGTAGAAAAAAACATTTGTAGTTGTAATATAAACGAAGGAGAATAATTATGATCCTAAGAAATGTGGAAGCAATTCCTACTACTGATCCGAGTGGGTTAATAAAGTTACGCGATAGTATATATGCTGCTGATTTGTTTACTGTTGCAACATCCCACCTTAAGCTTTTTTCGTGGATACAACTTAATAAGTCACCAAGTATTAGAGAAATATGCACTGAATTTCAAATTAAAGAGAGACTGCAGATGTCATGCTTACTCTTTTAAAATCATATAACTTAATAACTGAGAAACTTGGTAGGTTTTATTTAACAGAACTTGCACAGGAGCATTTAGTTGATTCTGCAGAGTGGTGTTTAGAGCCATATATCGCATCACAAAAAAACCGTTCTATTTGCTTAGATATGTTGAAAGTTTTACAAACAGGAGAACCAATTAGTTGGGGTGCAGAAAAGGATGAAAATGAGTGGGCAATTGCTATGGAAAAAGAAGAATTTGCTGAATCATTTACATCTGCGATGGACAGCAGAGGTGCATATCTAGCACCAGCTTTTGCAAGAAGTGTGGATTTTTCAGAGTATAGCAGACTTTTAGATATTGGTGGAGCATCAGGGATTTATTCAGCAGCAGTAGTTCAAATACATAAACACATGACTGCTTCTGTATTGGAAAAGCCACCTGTTGACAAAGCCACTAGGTACTCAGTTAATAAAAGGGAAATGGCAGATAGGGTGAGTGTTATTGCTGGTGATATGTTTAAGGAAGATCTTCCGAAAGGTTTTGATGTTCATATTTATTCAAATGTTCTTCACGACTGGGATACAGATGATGTTAAAATACTGCTTAAAAAATCTTATGATAGTTTATTACCTGAAGGTATACTCTTAATACATGATGCTCATCTTAATGCTGAAAAAACTGGACCTATTGAAATAGCAGAATATTCTGTATTATTAATGAGTTCAACAAGAGGAAAATGCCATTCTGTGAAAGAAATGGAGGACATGCTAATTGATGCAGGATTTTTGAATATTGAGGTTATACAAACGGTTGGAAAAAGAAGTGTAATTAAAGCGAAGAAAAACAGTGCATAATAATAGATTATGGATACTTACAATAATTACATTTTTCTATTTTTTTAAAGGATATGATGATTATGGATAATACATTATCATTTATTATAATTAATGAAAGTGAAATAGATGAAATTGAAGAGTTATGGGAAGAAATTAAGCAATATCACATTGAAAAATCACCAAATTTTAAAAACCATTACAAAACATTCACATTCCAAATGAGAAAAGAAGAACTAATTTCATCCACTGAAAAAGGACTTTTATTCATTTTAATAGCTAAAATTAAAGAGAAAAAAATTGGATACTGTGTAGCTAGTGTTAAAGAAGGTATAGGTGAGATAGATTCTATTTATGTAAAAGCAAAATATCGTGAAAAGTACATTGGTAAAATGCTTATAGAAAAGTCTTTAAATTGGATTAAATCAAAAAATGTTGAAAAAATAATAGTCAATATTTCCATAGGAAATGAAGAAGTTTTTGATTTTTATTCAAAATATGGATTTAAACCAAGATTAACCCAGTTAGAAATGGATATAAATAAATAAAATAAGGTTGTTTTCAAATGTTTTATGAAATTTGTATATATGAAGTTAAAATTGATAGAGAAGAAGAATTTGAAGAGTTAATAAAAGAAGTGGGAGACTTTTATCGTTCTTGTCCTGGTGTTCAAGATGTTAAATATATTAAAAGAACACACAGACAAAAAGATTTTGAAGCAGTGAAAAATGGTGAGCCTCCTATAAGATTAACACGTAAAGTAGGGAAAATAACTTATGTTTTATATTGGGAGTTGGAAAACGAAGAGATACATGGTAAGATTTGTAAAATAGGCTTTGAAAAAGACTTTATCAAAAGGTTTCACAGATGTTTAACTACAATGCCAAGAATAATATTAGGTGAAGAAATCAGATAAGGTAAATACTAATTAACTCGCATTTTCTTTCATATTAGATATTGACCATAGCTATTGATGAAAAAATAGAGTATCAACAAAATATAGCTTTAAAAGTTTATAAGTAGCAATACTACAAAATTTCATTGGAAAATTTACTTTGCATGGAAAACTTCCTTATTTAAAAAAATTTACTTTGCAAAACACTATTAATATATAAAAACAATATTATATTTTTAGAATATGAATAAACTTATTTTATATTTTATGAGGGATAAAATGCCTAGAGTATCAAGTATTGAAGTATTAAAAAGACTTAAACAACCTATACTTTCTATTAAAACAAAAACTAATGTTGAAAAATTACCTACATTAATTCAAGAATCTTATGGAAGATCATGACATATTTAGAAAAGATTGGAGAATTTCCATCAGATATTCCATTTGTAGCTTACTATAACATGGACATGGAAAACCTTAATGTTGAAATAGGTTTTCCTGTTTATAAATCATTACCTGGAACAGATGAAATACAATCTAGCTATATTCCAGAAATGAAAGTTGTTTATTCTATGTATCGTGGTCCTTATTTAGAAGCAGGAACTACTTATGAAGAAATGATAAAATGGATTGAAGATAATAATTTAAAACAAACAGAAACTATGTATGAATATTATTTTAATAGTCCTTTAGATGTAGATGAAAGTGATTTATTAACAATGATGTTATTAAAAGTAGAATAATTATTTAAAAAAAAAATTTATTTTTTTTAAAAAAAAAATGAATGAAATTCATTTTTTAATGAATCCCTAAGCCCACACCAAGTTATATTGATTTTTTTCTTATAAAAATTTTCTGATTTTTATTACTAAATTTTTTATAATTAATATAATATATAATCTTGAAAAAGAGTTTGAATTAAATTTTTTATAAAAAATTAAATAATTTTCTAAAAATCTATTTTATTTATATTTTTTTTAAAATAATGCCTATTAATTATTTTTACTAAAAAATATAAATTGTACTCATTTTAATTGATTAATAAATGAAAATTATAATTTTTTAAAAAAAATCATTACAGTAATTTTGGGAAAAGTTTTTAATTATTGAAGGGAAATTATATTAAGAATATTACTTTATTTTAATAAAAATATTTTAAAAAAGATTATTTTTAAAAAATGTCATAATTTATATTAATTAGACTAAATAAAATAATTAAAAATTATTTATTTAAAATTATAAGAATTTTCAAAATATTCATTTATCAAGAACTTTATCAAATTGACTATACTTAAAAACTTTATTTTCAATACTATAATTCCTAAGTTACAATAGAGAATAATTTAAGCTCATAAAGAGTATTTAAAAGAATAATAGGAAGTATTGTAAAAAATCATACTTGATGTTTTTTTGGAGTGTTTAAATTTATATAGGATTCTTATTTGTTTTTAAAGAAGTTATAGCTAAATTTTCCCTTATTTAAAAAAATATAAATCATTAAGGTTTTAAAATGACAATTGAGTATTATTTATTAATTTTAGCTTCTTTAATACTAATTTCAACTTTAATATCCTTGAAATTAGGAGTTTCTGTAACAATAGTTGAAATAGTTCTTGGAATTATTGGAGGAAATATAGGAATCATAGAACCAGAAGCTTGGATCTTACTTGTAGCTACTTTTGGAGGAATACTCTTAACATTTTTATCAGGAATAGAGATTAATGTTGAATTGATGAAGAAAAAATTTAGAGAAATTTTTCTTATAGGTATTCTATCATTTACTGCTCCATTTATGATAATTTTTTTGTTTGTATATTTTTTTATTGGATGGGAATTTTTACCTTCCTTATTAGCTGGAACAGCTCTCTCAGAAACATCAATTGCAATTGTATATTCCACTCTTCTTCAAAGAGACTTATTTCAGCATGAAATTGGCAAAATTCTATTAGGAGCAACATTCATTACAAATTTATGTACAGCTATTGCTTTAAGTATTCTCTTTATAAAACCAGATTTATACACGATAATTTTTTATTTAGTAGCTATTTTAGTGTTATTTTTAGCTTTTAAATATTCTCATCTAATATTTGACTCTCCCAGAATAAAAGATAAAATTCATGAATTTGAAATAAAATATATTTTCTTCTTATTAGTAATATTAATCTTTTTTGCAAGCTTAGGAGGAGGACAAGCCATATTGCCTGCTTTTATTCTAGGATTATTATTATCAAATCATTTCAAAACTGGATCTTTTAATGAAGAAACTAAAAAACGAATGAAAGCTATTGCTTTTACAGTTATTACTCCTATATTTTTCATTGTCGGAGGTATGAGAGTATCTTTATCATTAATTTGGGCAGGAATATTAGTTTTTACACTTGTTCTTGTTTTCAGATTATTAGCTAAATTTTTTGGTGTGTATTTTATAAGTGGAAAATATCTAGGTTCAAATAGAAAGTATGTAGCTTTGATGATGAGTACGGGTTTAACTTTTGGTCTAGTAGCTACCACATTTGGTCTTAATACTGGAATATTAGATCAAATGTCATATTCCATATTAACTGGAGTTTTAGTATTTAGTGCAATATTTCCAACATTAGTTGCTGAAAAATGGTTCCCACCACATATAGACGGTCTTATAGATTAAATTAATGAATAATTTTAATCTCAATAATTTAATTAATATTTTCATTTATTATGAAAAAATCATTTCGCTAAAGAATATAATAAAGCTCTACCATTAAATAATATATACAATCAATTAAAAAGTTGTTTAATAATGAAAAGTGAAGGTGAATTTAAAAATAGAAAAGACAGTAATAATAATATTAACTTTACATTAACTTATCATCCTCCATATTGTTGGGATAAAATATTACAATTTTTAGCTAATCGTGCAATTAAAGGTGTTGAATTAGTAAAAGATGATGCATATTTACGCACGGTTCGATTAAAGAATGAAAAAGGAAATTATTTTGATGGTTGGGTTAAAGTAAAAAATAATTCCAAGAAAAATTGCTTAATGGTTACAATAAATGAATCTTTATTACCTGTGATGGGTGAAATAATAGCTAAACTTAAAGGTTTATTTGATTTAGAATGTGATCCCTATGTAATCTATGAAACACTTTCATCTATGAATAATATAAAACCTGGTCTGTGTGTTTTAGGAACTCGTTTACCTGGGTGTTTTGATGCTTTTGAAATGGCAACACGTGCTGTTATTGGTCAGCAAATTTCTGTAAAAGCAGCAAACACAATAGCTTCAAGAATAGCTAATACTTATGGAATCCCTATTGAAACTGGAATTGAAGGATTATCTCATAGTTTTCCATCATTCAATGATATACTATCTTTAAATGGTAATATAGATGATCATTTAGGTGTATTAGGAGTTACATCTATAAGGGCGAAAGCTATTTATGAATTAGCACATTTAATATCAGAAAAAGTAATTTGTCATGATTCATGTATTCAAGTAGAAAAAGAAATAAAAAAATTAATGGTATTCGTGGTATTGGTAGTTGGACTGCCCAATATATTGCTATGCGTACAATGGGGTGGACTGACGCATTTCTTGTAACTGATTTAGGAATAAAAAAAGCATTGGCACCATATTCACCAAAAGAAATCTTAAAACTAGCAGAAACTTGGCAGCCATGGGGAAGCTACGCAACAATAAATCTTTGGAATTCATTGTAATTGAAAAATTAAGAGAATATAGATAATATGTAGGTAATTATCGAGGAGGTTGTAGATAATGTTTTATTTTACAATTTATAAATCACCAATTGGTGAAATAACACTTGGAAGTAATGGTGTTAATCTTATAGGTTTATGGATAGAAGGACAAAAATATCATGGAAGTAATCTAGCTAGAAAAATGGTAGAAAAAAATGATATTCCTATATTTAACAGTACAATTGAATGGTTGGATAGTTATTTTACAGGGGAAAAACCAAATGTTTCTGAATTAACATTAGCTCCTATTGGTACTGAATTTAGACAAAAAGTATGGAAAATATTATGTAAAATACCCTATGGTGAATTAATTACATATGGAGATATTGCAAAAAAAATAGCTAGTGAAATGAACAAAAAGACTATGTCTGCTCAAGCAGTTGGGGGAGCAGTTGGTCATAATCCCATATCAATTATTATTCCTTGTCATAGAGTAGTGGGGTCAAATGGTAGTTTGACAGGTTATGCTGGAGGTATTAGTAAAAAAATAAAATTACTTGAGCTAGAAGGTGTTGATATCTCTGATTTATTTGTCCCATCTAAAGGCACAGCATTATAGTGCATTTTGGCTTTTTTAACATGGGAAAATCAAGAAAATTTTTTTAGTTTGTAATTTACTTAAATATTGTTTTTAAAGATTTTATTACTATTTAAAAGAAAATGAATCAATTTACTCCCTTAAAGAGGATTTTATATGTATTCTAATTTTCATAAGCTTTTATATTACTATATCTAAATTTTATTAATAATTTAAACTTGATAAGAAATATTTAAATTGTATAATCCTATATAAACCTTAGTATAAATAAAAAATTCATTTTATGATAGATAATTTATTAAATAAATAGTTTTTAAAGTTTAAATTGATGAAATAAATAATTTAAAAGATTTTTAATTATAGTGAATTGTAAATTTATTTTCATGAGAAATAAATTTTTAATAAAATAATATCTCTTAAAAAATATTTAAATAATAAATTAAATTCTTAATAAAATAATATCTCTTAAAAAATATTTAAATAATAAATTA
>WRMT01000088.1 GCA_009777005.1 Methanobrevibacter sp.
AATAAAAATATATAATAATTAATAAAAATATATTAAAAATATATAATAATTAATAAAAATATATAATAATTAATAAAAATATATTAAAAATATATAATAATTAATAAAAATATATTAAAAATATATAATAATTAATAAAAATATATAATAATTAATATTTTTTATTGGTGAAATTTTGACACGAAAATGAAAATTAATTAATTGAATGTTTTTCTTACTTACTATTCAAAAAGTTATTTAGTTATTTAATTTTCAAATTTATGGACTTGGTATTGATTTTAATTTCATCTTCAGGACCATTCAATTTACTAATTATTTTCACATTTTTTGATGTTTTAATAGTTGTTTTTAATAATAATGTTGCAGTTTCTCCAGGATTTAAACTGTTTATTTTCCATGTGTTCTTTGAAATTGAGCCTTTTGATTTATAAACTAATGTTGATTTAAAATTACTTGATGACAATCCAGTATTTACTGATAAAGCTCCAGATTTTAAGTTTCCATAGTTTTTAATCGTTATTGTGTAAGTTAGCTGATTTCCTCTTTTAGCTGTTTTTTTACTTAAATTACTTTTAAAATCTAGTTTAACATCACCAGTTAATTTTATTGACTTTAATACTGGATTATCTGTGCCTCCATACCTATTAGTAGAAAAACCTTGGATATCTTTATACAAATCATTATCATGTATATCTTTTAAAAATATTCCAGTATCACTATTATTTAGACAATTATTATTTACTGTGATATTTCTTGATAAAGAATTACTTCTAAGATTTCCTTGGATAAAGATAGAAATAGAGTTATTTCTAAAAGCATTTGTATCTATATTTAAATCACTTGCAGATTTAGAGATAACTACTCCACAATGTGAATTGTTCGTGACAAAATTGTAAATCATGTGGACTTGTTTAACTCCTCCAAAAAATAACCCATACTTATTTTTTTCAAAGTTATTTTTTGAAATGCTGATATCTTTAGAATTTTGGCTAATATAAACAGCATAAACTGAATTTGAGATAGAACAACTTGAAATTGTTGCATTTGAAGAATTTAGTATGTTTATGCCATTTTTAGAATTATTTATTATTACATTTTCAATTAAAACTGAATTTGCATTATTAATATCAATCCCATTGCCATTGTTATATGATCCAGTTATATTCATATTTTTTACAATTACTTGGTTTGTATTTGCAGATTTAATCGTAGATTTAGCATTTACACTGAACCCTTGGATTGATATACTTGCTGAATTTTTTTTATTAGCTAAACTTAAATCAAAAACAGCATTTGAATTATTTTGAGTTACTTTAGCTCCATTTCCTATTATATTTAATTTTTTATCAATTTTTAAATTTATATTTACCCAAGATCCTCCTGAAGTAAAGTTTATTGTATCTCCTGATTTAGAACTATCTATTTTATTTTGTATTTCATTAGAACTCATTCCACTTGTTATTTGATGAGTACTAGCGAATACTGGAGAAGATACAAGAATCATAATTGAAAAAATCAATAACACTGATAAAAAAAGTTTTTTATTTATAATGTTTTCACCTCATTAATTACAAAATCAAATATTTTTTTTTAAAAATTTTTTATTTTATTAGTTTAAAAAATCAAAGACATTTCCAAAGTTTAGAAAATTAGAAATTTCCAAACAGAAAATCCCAAAAGACATTTTTCAAAGTTTAAAAAACTAAAAAAAATCCTTAACAGAAAATCCCAAAAGACATTTCCAAAGTTTAGAAAACTAAAAAAATCCTTAACAGAAAAAATCAAAGACATTTCCAAAGTTTAGAAAACTAAAAAAATCCTTAACAGAAAAAATCAAAGACTTTTCAAAGCTTAAACAAGTTTTTTATTTTTATTATCATTATTTTGAGTATTAAAAAGAAAAGTATAGCTAAATATTAAAAAATTAAAAAAAATAATGTAAAATTAAAAAAAAAGTAGTAAATTAAACTACTTTTACACTTTTATATTGCTTTTTACCATTAACATTGAATAGTATCTTTTTTGTACCTTTTGTTGTTCCAGTGATTTTCATTGATAGTGAGATAGTTTTTTTTGCAGGTACCTCTACAGTCCATTGTTTATTTTTTGAATTAAAATTAGATTTATAATTTGTTGATGCTAATTTAGTTCCTTTTGGTAATGTTATTTTTACCTTAATTTTGTTTGAGTTGTCAAATCCTGCATTTTTAACTTTTGTAGTTAATATAGTACTTTTATATCTTTTAATTGATGAAGCAGCTATTGAATTTCCATGAGATAAGTTAATGTCTTTTTTAGGAGTGAATGATTTTGGATAGATGTTTACTTCACAATTTTTATAATCATTGGATAATACACCTTTTATTTGTGCAGCAACGTTTTTAAGGGTAGTTGCAGTGGTGTTAATATAAACTCCAGCAATTTTACTATTAGTAATCTTATTTTGATATATTGAAATATCTCCAATTACTGTAGGATCACCATGAGCAGTGTTCCCTTGTTCAAGGTAAACTGCAATAGGATTATTTTTAAAGGTATTTCCAGTGATAGTAGTTGTTGAAGCAGATTTAGTAAGTGATAAACCATGATATACACTATTAGCTATTTGATTATTTTTAATAGTGACATGTTTAACTCCTCCACCAAAGAATACCGCCCAATCATTTTTATTGAAAGTATTATTTTGTAGAGTAATATGTTGTGCCATTTGAGCCATTGATACAGCATCAACTGAATTAGATATAGTACATTTACTAACTGTTAAACCATTTCCTCCATTAAAACTTATTGCATATTTACTTTTACTTATTTTAACATTTTCAACCACAGCAGTATTGACTCTTTGGAGACTTATTGCATGATTATCTCTATTACTCGCTATGGTTAAATTTTTAATAGTTATTTTATTAGTATCTTGAGCACTTACAGCAGATGGAGCATTTATAGTAAATCCACTTACACTACTACCTGATGAGTCAGCACCAGGTTTAGATGGTAAAAATGTGAAAACCGTAGTATTTCCACTTTTAGTTATTTTTCCATTATTTCCTACTATATTTAATTTTTTATCAATAGTCAAGGTTATGTCTTTCCATGTACCCTTAGAAGCAAAATTTAGGGTATCTCCTGATTTTGCATTGTCTATTTTTGATTGTATTTGAGATGAAGTTTCTCCATTAGCTACATTAACCGTAGCTGCAAAAGCTGAAGATGATGTGATTGCTATAATTGAAAGTAACAATACAACTAAAAATATTATTTTCCTTTTTATATTATCAACTCCTTAATCATGTCAATTTTTTATGATATACACTATATACGCAGTAAAAACTGATAAATTAGCTATAAATGCATTACAAGAATGAATAAAATACTTAATACTTGAAAAATCTGAATGATTATGATAATTATTATAAAAATCTTAGTCAATTAATTAGAATTTACTACAATTTTATAAAAACCCTAGTCAATCAACCAAATGCAATTTACTGCAACTTTATATAATCCTAGTCAATCAACCAAATGCAATTTACTGCAACTTTATATAATCCTAGTCAATCAACCAATTTACAATAATCATGACCAAACAATCAACTCAATTTTATAAAAATCCTAGTCAATTAATCAAATAATTTACTGCATTTTTAATTATTTAAAGATGAATATAAATACATTTCGAATTGATTATCTTTAAAAGTTAAGCTAATTATCAAAGAAAAAAATTAAAGAAATAATAATTAAATAGTTTTAAAACAATTATTTAATTTAAAAATAAGTTATTTTATGGTTAAAAAATAAATACTCACTATAAATTATGTTATACATTATAATTGACTTTAATATTTATCATTTTATAATAATTTATTTTTAAATAATTTTATATATTATTTATTATAAGATATGATATATACTACACATAGTTGTAATATAAAAATCTTTAATAAAAAAATTTTCAAAATGGAAATCTTATTAATAAGTTAATAAAATATTTTTTATTTATATTCACATTCTAACAATATTTTTATTTAACCTTGGAGGAATATTATGGATGTTAAAAAAACTAAAATCAATTTTGACAAAATCGACTGGGAAAAAGCATGGCAAATAGAACTTGGTCCTGTAAAAAAACAAAAAAAACATTGGGATAAAAATACAAACCCTATACATTTTGAAAAAATAGCTATAAAAGATGAATATCATGAAAAATTAATTCCAAAATTGATATTAGATAGTGAAGATAGTGTTCTTGATTTAGGTTGTGGTGAAGGAGCCGTCACATCATTAATAGCTGAAAAGGCATCTAATGTAACAGCTCTTGATTCATCACAAATGATGCTAGAGTTACTAAGGCAAAGATGTGAACATGATAATATTAGCAATATAGATATAGTTGAAATGGACATTGAAGATGCTAATATAGAAACAATTGGAAAACATGATATTGTAATAGCTTCACGTGCATTAATGGGGATTTACGATATTAAAAATGTTTTAAAAAATATCAATGAAATAGCTAAAAAATATGTCTTTTTAATTGTTTTTGGAAGAAAAAATTGGTTAATTGAAAAAAAATTCTATAATTCTATTAATAAAAAATATCCAGATTTTGCACCTTATGATTATCTATTTAATATACTTATTAGTTTAGGAATTTATCCTAATATTGAAAATTTTGACCTTGTAGGTAATAGAAAGTATGATGATATAGATGATGCTTTTATTAGAATGAAATGGAAAATGGACAATCTAAGTGATAAAGAAAAGGACAAGATATTGCCATTTATTGAAAAAAATTTATTTAAAAATGAAAAAGATGGAAAATTAGAAAATCCTATTGATAAAGCTGATTTAATTTTATTATGGTGGAAAAAACAATAATTCTGGAAAATAGCTATTTAATATCAATAAAATGGGAAAAAAATAATCTAAAAAAAAATAGCTATTTACTATTATCATGAAAACTACAGACAAAATCTAAATTAACTTTAATAAAATTATATCTTATTTTGGAGGTTAAAAAATTAATAAAAAAGTTATCTTAGCTATTTTAGCTATTTTAATCATTTGTGGAATAGGAATAGCTTACTATTATATGCCTAATTCCACATCTACAAACGGTAATTTGACAATAATTGATATGGTTGGTAGAACTGTCACTATTCCTATGAATATCCAAAGAGTAGTAGCTACTTCTCCTCCAATGACAACTATGGTTTATATGTTAGCTCCAGAAAAATTAGTAGGATTGAATTTCGCTTGGAACAACGAGGAGATAGAGTATGTTCCAAATGAATATAGAAATTTACCCGTTGTAGGTGGGTGGTTTGGACGACAAGATGGTAACTATGAGGAAATAATTTCTGTCTTTCCAGATATTGTCATTGAAGGAGCTATGGGAAATGTGGATTTAAATAGTGTTAATCTTCGACAAGAAAAATTTGGAAGTATTCCAGTTATCGGTGCTACAGATAACTCTGATTTAACTAAAATGGCACCAACAATTGAATTTATTGGAAAATTATTAGATTCCGAGGATAAATCAAATAAACTCGTTGATTTTCTAAATAAATACTTAAACAAAGCAAATGATGTTTCTAATTCTATACCTGATTCTGAGAAAAAAAGAGTTTATTATGCAGAAGGTCCAGAAGGATTACAAACAGATCCCAAAGGGTCTCTTCATGCACAATTAATAGATATTGTAGGAGGAAATAACATTGCTGATGTTCCATTAGAAGAAGGTGTTGGTCAAGTAGAAGTTTCAATTGAACAAGTAATGGCATGGAATCCTGAAGTTATAATAACAACAGACTCTAATTTTTATAAAAAAGTTTATTCTGATTCAAAATGGGCTAATATAGATGCTGTAAAAAATAAACAAGTTTATTTGTCTCCAACATCTCCTTTTAAATGGTTTGATAGACCACCTGGTGCCAACATGATAATTGGAATTCCTTGGACAGCTAAGGTTATCTATCCAGATAAATATTCTGACATTAATCTTAAAGAAGTAGTGAAAGAATTTTATCGTGATTTTTATCATTATGATTTAACTGATGAAGAAGTTACAGCTATACTAAAAAATAGTGGTTTAAAAGAAGAAAATATGTGAAAATAATCAAATAGTATTTCAACAAAATTAGCCATATAACACAAATTCCTTATTAATTTCAATAAAATTAGCCATATAACACAAATTCCTTATTAATTTCAATAAAATTAGCTATATAACACAAATCCATTATTATTTTTATTTTTTATTTCTTTTATAGTTATTATTCTATTTTCACATCATATTTTATTGTATCAAAACTTAAGTTTTAAAAATTGATTTAAAAATTTACATAAAATATAATTAATTTTAAAATTAGCATATGAAAATTAAGAAAATAATAATTAATTTAATATTTACTAATTAAATTTAATTTAAAGAAATATATAAAAATAATTTTAGAAAAAAATATTAATTAAACTTTTAATCAAAAATTAAATAATATATGAATTTTTATATTTAAAATCAGTGCAAATTACTTTTTATTTAAAAGAATAAAATATTTTAGTGAAAAAAAATATTATTCTTCAAATTTTTCTCATAGCTTTATTTCGTTATGTTTATATAGACTTTCGTTAATAATTTAGTTTATAGTATAAAGTGTGATAATTTTTTTTACGACTTGAAGATATTTTCAGAAAATGCGAAAATATTAGCAAATGTATTGAGATGTTTTGCGTATTTATGTAATAAAACAAAGATTTATCTGTGAAAAAAGTAGCTAAGAAATCATTCAGCTAAATACAGCATTATTATCGTTAATATCTTTATATTTTAATATCTTTATATTGGAAACTATCCAAATCACACTTTTATTAAGCAAAAAAAAGGAGTGGAATATCATGATTAGTATTCAACGTGAAGGACAGGAAAAAAGAGAACTTAAATATAATAATGACAATTGTGTTGGATGTGGAATATGCTCAGATGTATGTCCTACATCTTCTTTAACTTTGGATTGTTTATTGCCAGAAGATAATGAGATATCAAAAACAGATTATATTAGTATGGATGAAAGTAAATGTGTTTTATGTGGTTTATGTTCATTTGCATGCCCATTTAATGCCATAGATTTCAAAATTGACAATATTAACGGATCAAATCTTAGTGAGTATCCAAAATGGAGTCATGGAACTAATGTAAATCCAGATGATTGTATTTTATGTGGAAAATGTGAGTTATACTGTCCAAGGGATGCCATATTTGTTAAAAGAAATTTGCCAAAACTTAAAGATTTAGTAAGGGGAGAACAGATAAAAGAAGTTGAAAAATGTATCACATGCCGCATTTGTGAAGAAATGTGTCCTTCTAAAGCTATAACAATAAAAACTAAAGACGACACAGGTAAAGGTAAATTTCAAACAGAAGCTATTGAAATAGACTCTGAAAAATGCATGTATTGTAAAATATGTCAAAAAGTTTGTCCACAAAGTGCACTTAGAATAATTTGCACTACCTGTATGGATCATGAAGAAATAGTTGTCCCTCCTATTGAAGGAGATGTAATATTAGATAAGGGAAGATGTATTAATTGTAGCTGGTGTGAAAACATATGCCCAACAGATGCAATTCATACCATAAAACCATTTGATGGTAAAGTACTACTTGAAGAAAACAAGAAAGAAGAGAAAGTATGTACAGGAAAATCATGCCATCTATGTTATGATATTTGCCCATGTAATGCTATAACATTATCAGATAATAGCATGACTGTTAATCAAGATGTTTGTGTTTTATGTGGAGCATGTGAAAAAGTCTGTCCAGAAGAAATATTAACTGTTGATAGAACGCTAATGAATCTAACTAACATAAAATCTACATCATGGCAACAAATCCTCAAAAGTCTGATTGAATAGTAATCTATGAGGAAAAAATTCATCTTAGAAAAAATTCTATTTTCTAAACTTTTTAAAAAATCTTCGATTTATAATGTTAGAAAATCTCTGATTTTCTTAACTTTTTAAAAAAATAGATTTTTATAATCTAAGAAAATCTGACTTTCAAAACTTATAGTCCTAAGAAAAAGTTTTTAATCAATGATTTCTCTAAATTATTGTTTAATTTAATAAAATATTATTATAACAATTTTATTTTTAAAAATATTAATTATAAAAATGAGATTTCATTAATAAAAATTATTAAATTAATATTTAAAATAATGATTACTTAAAAACTTTATATCCTAAACTATAATAAAATTCAATAAATAAAAATTTGTATTTAATCGGTGTTACTATTGAAATTAAATAAAAATGTGTTAATAGCTATTTTATTGTTAACAGTTTTTGCTATTGGAACATTAAATCTTCTTGATACAGTTGAAGCTGCTAAATGGAAAAAGTTTGATTCAGGATCATATAACAATGAATATCCTGAAGATGGTTTTAAGAAAAAAATGTCATTTGTTTCTTATAAAAAAGGTTCTGAATATATTAAAACTAAAATTTATGGATATAAAATTAAAAATAATAAAAAAGTACTCTTAGTGACAGTTAATATGATTAAAATAAATAATACTGTTAAATCATATAGTGTTGTAGATGGAAAAAAATCAAAGGTAACAACTCATAAGACTACTCTTAAACAGCTTTATAAAGAAGAAATATATGCTTTTAAAAATGGTAGACGTGCCTCATACTACTATGATTGCTGTTAATATAGCTATATTTTTGATTAATCCATATTTTATTATTTGATTTTTTTTTAAAGCATTATCTACTTAAAATTTTAATTTAATTGATATAATCATTTAGAAAATCCCCAAAATAGTTTACTATTTTATATATTTTTCTAAAAAAAGAATTTGTTTTTAAAATATCTTTTTCATTCATTAAATCTTCTTTTAAATATTTTTTTATGATTTCTGTTTGTGTTTTGTCTTTGTTTGAAGCTACTAGTTTAATACTTTTAATAATTTCTTTATCTAGGTTTAGAGTAGAGTTTTTATTTTTTTTATGTATTATAATCTACCCCCTGTGTATTATTATATATTAAGCCATATTACAATATAAATTCTAAAATCAAGGAAATATTTAAAAAAAAATCTGAAAAGGGATTTATTTAAGATTCATTTCTAGTGGAAGATCTGATAAAAAAGTATAAAGGATATAAATTATTAGTAAATTTATAATGCCCACTTCTAGTAGCTCCAGTAAATTCAATAATATTTAAAGATCTAGCTCTTATTAAAAAATCTCCAAAAACTTTGATTTCATCATCGTTTAACTTGTCTTTAAAGTCTCTCTTCCTAAAAGAATAATCTTCTTCAATATTATGTTCAACAAAATCAATGCCTAATTTATCAAATATGTCTAGATATTTGTCACTTTTTATAGAGTTGTCTAATGCAGGTTTTAAATATTTCAATCCAATTTCTTCTCCTGCTCTTAATATGCCTCTAAGTGCAATTTCATGAGTGATAATAGTTTTTTCGTTAACCCAAAAAACTCCATCACCAATTTCTTGCATCATAGTTGGTAATCCAGAGGAAAAGTGAGTCATCAAATTCAAAGCATCTGTCTCAACTTGTAGATCTATTTCATTAAATGTTTCGATGAAAAAATTTTTTATTTCATTTTTTGACAAGCTACCAATACTGGCATGTTTAAAAATTCGAGAGAATGATTCATTATGTTGGGATAAAGCTTCTAATTTTTCAGAATATCCTGTTAACATCATAGCTATAGGTGTAGGTTTTGAAAAAGAAGTAGCTAATGTATCAGTGAAACTTTTATACCAATTTGCAAATTCAGGGGTTTTAGATAATCCATTAATATCATCGATAATTATGAATATTCCTTGTTTGTCTTCAAAATTATTTATTAAATCCATTAAAAAATGTGCAAAGTTACTTCTTAAATTATTTAACATGTCTTTTTCTGGTTTAAATTTGAAAGTGACTCCAAAAAGCCCTACTTTATCTACATACTTTGTAAATGCATTGATTATTTTTTTAGACCATTTTTCTGCTTCAATTTCATTTAATATGTTTTCAACAATTTGAATAATTAATGCATCTATATCATGAATTCCTTCATTAATAATATGAACAGCGACCATTTTGTATTTATACTGAGCACATTCTTTTAAATATCTTGCAAAGGATGTTTTTCCCATTCCTCTTTTTCCTGTAATAAAAAAATGGTGAGATTTACCTTTAGATGATTCATATAAAAAATTTGAGTATTTATCAATAATTTTCTGTCTTCCCTGAAATTGTTCAGGTTTAACAGGTTCTCCTGGCTGGAACGGACTAATTTTTCCATAAATGAACATAATTTATCCTTCCTTTGTTCATATAATGTATATTATTTTTTTATTTATTATTTTTTTTGTTGATTCTCTGAATGTACTCTAAGTATGATATTTTGAATTTCTTTTATAAGTTCTTTTTCTTTCTTAATGAATTACAAATTGAAATGATATTTGATAAAGAATAAGCTAAATAATTACAATGTTATAAAATAAGAATATAGTTAAATAAAAGATATTTTTCTTTTCAAAGGTTTAACTTAATCATCCCATAATTTCTTATT
>WRMT01000089.1 GCA_009777005.1 Methanobrevibacter sp.
AAAAAAAAAATATTAAAAAAATAAAAATTTATAATATTAAAAAAATGAATTGCTTTTAGATAAATTAACTAATAAAAGCGTTTAAAAATAAAAAAAATTAAGATAATTTTTCAGATGAATTATCAAAACATTCTTTTCAAAATGAAAAATTTTCTAATCAAAATCAAAAATGATAATGATAATCTATTTAAACATATTTACTTAAAGTTGTAGATTAATTTATGGAGTTAACCTACGACGGTCTCTTGGGAACAAAACAGTTTCTCTAATATTATTTAATCCAGTTAAACACATGTTGAATCTGTCTGCTCCAAGCCCCCAACCTGCATGAGGTGGCATTCCATATTCAAATGACTTTAAATAGCTACCAAATGCATTTGGATTTAATCCTTTTTCAGCTATTTTCTCTTTGAGTAAATCATATTGATGAACCCTCATAGCTCCTGAAGATATTTCTAGGTCTTTATACATTAAATCAAAAGCATGGCTTTTTTCTGGTTGTTTTTCATTTGGCATGACATAAAATGGTTTTATTTCTGTTGGCCATTCAGTTAAGAAATAATATCCTTCCATCATTTCACCAAGAGCTTTTTCAGCTGCTCTTGATAAATCTTCTCCCCATTCTATTGGAACATCTTTGGAATTTACCATGTCTATCATATCATCATATTTAAGAATTTCAAATTGTTTATCTGGAACTTTTAAATCTACTTCAAGAGTAGCTAAGGCATCTTGACAATTATCTTTCACATCCACAATTACTTGGTAAATTAAATCGTTTAAAATTTTCATAACATCTTTATCATCCATAAATGAAGCTTCCATATCAATAGAAATAGCTTCATTTAAGTGTCTAAGAGTGTCATGTTCTTCTGCTCTGAATATTTGAGCTATTTCATAAACCTTGTCAAATCCAGCAGACATCATCATTTGTTTGTATAGCTGTGGACTTTGACTTAAAAATGCTTCTCTTTCAAAGTAAGTAATAGGAAATAGTTCTGTTCCACCTTCAGTAGCTGATGCAACAAGTTTTGGAGTGTTAGTTTCTATAAAACCATTTTCCTCAAAGAAAAGTCGAATTGTATGTAACATTCTACTTTTGATTTTAAATATTCCACTTACATTAGCTTTTCTTAAGTCTAAAAATCTTGAATCAAGACGTGTGTCAATTTCTGCTTTAACTTTTTCTGTAGGATCCATTGGTAATGGTTGATTAGCTAAGTTCAATATTTTAATCTCATCTGGAATTATCTCAACACCATTTGGTGCTTTTCCACTTTCTTGAACTTTTCCTTTAACTGCTACAACAGATTCTTTTCTAAATTTTTTTATTTCTTCTAAAGCTTCTGAAGGTATATGTTTTGTAGGAGCAGTTAGTTGTATAATACCAGTTATATCTCTAATAAGTACAAATATAATCCCACCAAGGTCTCTAATTTCATGGACCCATCCCATAATAAGAATTTCTTCTTCATTTAGACTGTCATTTATATCTTTTGTATAATGAGTTCTTCTCCAATCATTTAATAAACTTGTCAATATTTCACCTTTTTAAATAAGTTACTATAATTATTGATTTGAAAGTATTGAGTAAATATTTTTTTTTTTTTGATTTGAAAGTATTGAATAAATAAAATATTTTTTTTAAAAAAATTATCTTTTTAAGCTTAAGCAAAAAATAAAATTATTATTTTTTTTTAAAAATATCTAATTATATAATAACTTAGTTAATATAAATAAATTTTTTTTAAAAAATTATCTTTTATTAACTAAAACAAAATAAATATTATTTAATGTAATTATTTTTATATTAATTTAACTGTATTTGTTAAAATATATAATATTATTTTATAAAATCAATGCATATAAAATTTATTTTCTATTTTTTTTTTAAATCCTAATTTAAATACTTTTTAAAAAAATTTTAAAAAAATTAATATTTACTCGTTTTCATTTTTCCATTGCAACAGATATTTTTAGCAGTTACAATTTACAATGGTTTCATTACTTTCATTTTTTAATCTTTTTTTTAAGAACTCTCCAATAAGTTGTAGATTTTTGCTCTCATAAAGTACACCTCAACATCAATCACTGAAAAATACCATTTTTTTTCATTTTAATATTGCCTCTTAAAAAAAGTAATATTTATTATCTATATTATTAATACTATTTTCATATATTTTTTAATATTTATACTATATGAATTTCATGATTTTGAGTAAAATATTAATTGAATAGTTAAAAAGCTATTGATTTTTATAAAAATTACTCACAAGGGTTGGAAATGAATAATTTCAGCAAAATGAATAAAATAAAAAAGATTTTATTAAAAATATTTCTTTAAAAGTTTGATATTAACGATTTAACTTTTTCTTCCTTCAAATTTGAATTGTAGATGTACAATAGTTTAATATTAAAATAGCTAATGAAAATAATGGAGCAGGATTAGATTTTGAGTGAAATTAGTAGAGAAAAGATAAATATTTCTAGAGGAACCCCATCTGCAGAAAATGATTATACTTACAAAGAAAGTCTTTTACAACCTGATGGAAAATCTTATACATTGCCTAAAGGCTTTGGGTTATTAAGTAAAGAAGAACAAGTTGCTTTTTTTAAAGAGTTTAATAAAGCTAAAAATTTGTCAGAAATTAGACAAAATACATATAAATATATTTCAAAAGCTAATGAATTGTTTAAAAATCCTAAAAAAGCATTACAAAACTTAAAACCTAAAAAACCTAAAACTGTTGTAAAACCAACTGATAATAATGTAGTTCATAATATTGTTTTAGATAAAACCATTAAACTTCCAAAAAATTTTAATAAACTTAGTCTAGCAGAACAAGAAAAATATAGATTAAGTTTATCACGAAAACAGAGTAAAAAAAGTATAAAAGACACTTTAACTGAAATTAGAGATAAAATAGCAAATATTACTAATCCTAATAGGAAATTACCTACTTTACAAAAAACTGGTAAAGATGAACCTTTCCCAGGATACAATCTACTTGATAAAAATACCAAAGATAAATACAAGATTATAAATAATTTAGGATCTTCTAGGAAAAAAGAACTGGAAATCACATTACAAGATATTAAAAATGAGGCTCAAAGTTTATTTGAAAAATCAATCCTAAGTAAAAATACTCCCAAATCTCACTTATTCAATAATAAATATGAAAAATATTATGATAAAAATTTATTTGAATATAAAGGTTCTAAAAAAGCTGAAGATTATTTAACTAGAAAATACGATAATTCAAGTGTTCTTTTTAGAAAAACCCCTAGTA
This sequence comes from Methanobrevibacter sp., assembly GCA_009777005.1. Classification (GTDB taxonomy): domain Archaea; phylum Methanobacteriota; class Methanobacteria; order Methanobacteriales; family Methanobacteriaceae; genus Methanorudis. The sequence continues at coordinate 3,291 of WRMT01000089.1, forward strand.
CAATAATGCAAAAAAATTTAAGTATTGATGATATTGTTAAAAGATATGATGGTTATTCTGTTAAATTAAAGAGTAATGTTAAAAGTATTAATATAAGTGGTAAAGTCCCTAATATAAAAAAAGATGGAACTATTTCAACATATGCCAAAGGATTTAGTAAAAATAGGCAAGTTCATATATTAGAAGCTCCTCGAAGGTATAGACCCACTACAACCAAATTGGATAAATTAAAAACCATGGATCATGAAGTGTTTCATATAAGAGACAATTTTAGGCTTGATGGTACATATGCTAAAAATCACATTTCTAATTCTCTAAATTATAGGAATGCCGTTAAAAACGACACTAATTTTATTAAAAATAAATTCACCCCTAAGGAAATAAAAGAATTAAAGGATGAAGGACATATATTTGAAACTAATGATGGGAATTATATGCCTACAGGATATAGTAGAAAATTCTACAATGAAAACTTGAAAACTTTAAGTGAAGATTGGGCTGAAAGTGGTAAACAATTCTTAAATGATAAAGGATTTAAAAAATTATTCCCTAACAGAACCAAAATTATACAACAAAAAATATATTAAATAAGAATTACAAAAAGTGGTTTTAATGACAAGTGAAGAAAGTACAGGAATTAATGATTATCAAGATAGATTTGTTTTTCCAGATGGAAATTCGACATTTCATTACTATTTGGATAGTCCTAATGATAATGCTATAAACATTCCAAAAGCAGAAGCAGATTATATGCTTGTTAGAAAAAGAGATAAAGATGGAAAGATAATTAGTGAAGAGATTAAAGAGAATCCTTATAAATTAACTGAAAAAGAGTTAAAGTTTGTAGATGCTGATTCTTTAAATACTCTTGATAAAATTCTTGCAGTACTTTATAAAGATAGGATTATTAAAAAGTTAGTGGGAGATCCTATTTTTGAGTATTTGGATCCTCCTTATATTATATTATAATTTTTATTTTATATTCACTTACTTAAGCCAATGGCTCCTGTGTGGGTTGTTGGCTTTTTTTATTTAAAGATTCATAATTTGAAAAAAAAGTATAATTGATTTCTTTTTATGTTGAATTAAAGAAAAGATTCAAAATTATAAATTTTAATATTTATTGAAAATTTATCTATAGCAGAATTCTAGAATTGCCATATATGTGAATCATTTAATTTTACTTTCTAACTATACAGGCTAGAGTGGAGATAATTATTATATTGGTTGTTCCTATATTCTTTTTTTCGTGTAATTTCAGTGTATTAGTTAATGTTTTCCTTTTAAAACAATGTTAAAACTTAAAAAGACTCTTCCACTAGTTTAACCTCTTCATCTGATAAATCATATAGTTTATAAACTATTTTGTCTACCTTTTTATCAGTAGCTATAATCTGTTTTTTTATAAATTTTTTTCATAATCAAAATCATTTTTATCCATAAAATCACGACTATATATTTATTTTTTTAAAATATTATTAACAAATACCAATAGCATTTTGAAAACTAATATCTAGTAGGGACAGTAATTTATTTTTCCCCCACCAAATTTTTAAATGACTGTTTAATTAAAAACATTGCATATTCAATATCATTATCACTTGTTATTTTGAATTCAACATTACCATTTCCCCATTTTCTCATTCCTGTAACATCTCTACATTTGTTATCTGGATCTTCAATTTGCTTAAATGGTATGTTTAAAGACAAAATTAAAGAATTTTTTTGAGGAATAACATCAACAAAGTTATTTATGGACTTAAAAGCAACATATAACTTTTTAGGCTCTTCAACAACTGTTGCATCTATATTCAAAACTCTTTTACTTAATTTATCGAAAATGTTTCTCATAGGTTGTTCTTTTTTTAGATATTTGTGATCTTCAATAGTGTATATAATTTTTGATTGTTTTTCGTCCTTTTTGATGTATTTATTTTTTATATCTTCACTTAAATCTGGATATGACCAAATGTTTTTAGCATCTGTAAAAAGTTTTTTTGCTCTATTTTTAATTGCATTTTCATTCCAAATTTCAAAGTCTTCTATATTTTTATTCAAATGAAGTCTACTATCTTTAAACCCTCCAACCATTGTAATTTTTTCAGAAAAAGATTTATCACTTAATTCAGAATTATATGCTGTTAGAGTCAAATTACCAATATTATGCAAATATTTCTTTTGAACTTCTTCCCAATTTTCTCCTAACTCTTCTCTCCATTTTTGAGAGAGATTTGGATTTTGAGGCATTATATGTTCAATCGTGTATGATTCTACATCAATTGATTTTTCTTTAAAATCCTTATTTTCAAGTTTTCCTAAGATATAATTCCTAGTACTTAAATTATAAATATCTTTAGATAAAAATGAATTTTTAAATTCTTCATTATGTGGGAATCTCTTATATGAATCTTTGAAAATAAACTCTGCTTTTAAAGATTCTAAATAATTATCTCTATCAATAGATTTGTACAATGTAGCAAAAGTTTTATTTAAAGAAGGAGTAGGAATGTTACATATATTTCTCCGTAGCAAATAGCTTTCTACTAAATTTATTATTTTAATTAACTCTTCTTTAGAAATTTTTTTTTCAGCATAATCCTTATAAACTTCTAATAAGAATGGGCGAGTTACATCAAAACCCAGCTCATTTAAATTTTTAAAACTGTTATTTATATCCTCATCTTCTTCATCATAAGTTATATTAAAATAATATTTTGCATATTTAAAAATATCCTCCATAAGTTCTTCAACATCTTCAATATCCATTGAAAATCTTTTAATTTTTTTTGAAGATTCTTTAAATCTCTTTGAATACACTTTAAATTCAGTATATATATTTTTAAATGTTGGAATTCTTTCAAGTTTAATAGTCAAATAGTCTCTTATAAACCTATCAAATAAATTATAACTTTCAGAATGTGCAAAACCTAATTCCATTTTACGCCAATAATTATTATAAATTTTTTCTTGTTCTTCTAATTCTAGACCCATAAGAATGTAATTTCTAATTAAGTCAGCTTGATTCAATTCTAATCCCGTAGAATTTAAGCTTTCAAAAATAAGTTGAGGATTATCTCTACCTCTTTCTAATGATATTTCAACTATTTCTAATTTTAAAATACCAGTATATACTTCACTTAAATTCCTTTCATTGATATTTCTCTTAAAAAATTCATAATTATCCTTAATCCTTATAGAATCATTTTTATCAAAATCTACAGGATTTTTAGTTAAATTATCAATTAATTTAAGCAATGAATCTTTATCTTCCTGGTTTAAAAGAAGTTTATAGAAATCATTCCCTTTTTCCTTATCATTAACTAGATAATAGCTTATTATTTTATCAAGTTTATCAGCTGATGGATGGTTTGGATTTTCTTTTAAATATTCACTTACAGCTATTAAAATCAAAGTAAGTGTGGTCAATCTCTGTTGACCATCAATAATTAAAAGTTCATCAACATCTCCACGAAAAGTAGGATCTTCAATATAAACTATAGAACCTATAAAATGACTAGATTCCTTATTAAAATCTTTTCCAATCCTAAGAATATCTTCAAATAATAATTGACATTCCTTTAAATTCCAACTATATCTTCTCTGATAAATTGGAATTCGTAATTGTTGAGTATTGTTTAAAAATTTTGAAAGAGGTTTATCATCTGCATTCATTATAATCACATTTAAAAAATATTTGTCAAAGCAATAATATTAGTTTTTTGTATTAAATAACGCTCATAATACCATAATAGTTCAAGATCTTCAACTAAATTAAATTGATTTAATTTGGAGGTAGTAATATGTCAGATAATCTTAAAACATTTTTAATGGATGTTTTTAATTTATTAATTATCTGCATTATTTTCTCCTAATTAAATTATATAGTTAAATAAGAGATATAATGGCTTAGTGTACTATATTTTTTTAGAATTTCAAAAATATAAAAAGAAGAATTTATAATGAAAAGATATTTTTAAACACCAGTTTCATGAGAAAAAATAATAAGCTTTTTAAAATAATCATTATTATTAAGGATTAAATGAATTTTCAACAATAGCTATTTCTTCTTCATTTAATCCATATAATTCATAAACTATTTTGTCTATCTTTTTATTAGTAGCTATAATCTGTTTTTCTATTAGTTTTTTTTCATGAGGTGTTTTAGAATTAGCTAAGTCTTTATTCAATTGAATCATTTTATCAGATAATTCAATAAATGGTTTTTGTTCATCAATGACAATTTCTGGAATTGGTAGCTTACTAACACCATTTGGGAAATATTCATAAATCCCTCCTCCAGTTTGTTTCCCAATTGATTTATATCTAAAATTTAATAATTTTGAATTAAGAATAGCTAATGCATATTTTAATGAAATTTTATCATTTGTTCCAAAAATTACAGTCATGTTAGAAAAACTTAAAAATTTAAAACCTTCATCCATACTAAAAACATTTTCAGAAGCTCTTCTACTACAAAATAATTTTGGTAAGTCATAGTATTCTTTGTGCATTGGTCTACTATACCTCCACCAAGTTCTTCCCTCATTTTTAACAGTAGCTCTATTTTTTAATGAATGTTTATTTTCTTTAAGATATTCTTGTATTTCAGAAGGAAGTTTTTTAAAGTCTTCTATAAATTCAAAATATAAAATATAATCAGAATTTTCATTAATAAAATATTTAGAACTATTTTTACCACTAACTCTTAATTTAATAAATTCTTTAGGAAATTGAGAAGGATATTCTTTAAATGAGAAAATTTTATCAGCAGCTGTTTCCATGCCTTTTCCAATCAAGAATATTTCGCCTAATTTTGGATGGTTTGCATCGATTCTTTGGTTTAATATTTTTGTTTCTTCATCTATTAATGCAAATTCTTCATTTTCATGTAAATTCACTTCAAACCAATTTTTATCATTATTAATATTGTCCATTATTTGTTTTGAAGAATAATTCTTTTCTTTTAAAGAAATTGCATTAGCTATAGTATTTTTCTTACTTTTATCAAAAATAGCTATAGCTGTTGTAATTCCAGCTTTAAAAACCATGAAATTTTCAAAGTTGACAATATCAGCTATAGGAGCCTTATTTAAAATATAATTTCTAAGTTTTTTCCCTTTATTTGAAAATAAAAATGCATTAGATATTATAAAACTAACATAATGTTTTGAAATTTGAATAGATTTAGCTATAAAATAAAATAATATATCACTTTTATCCATCCATATTTCATACTTCTCTTTAATATATTTTACTTGCTTAGATTTTGCACCTAATGTTTGAATATTAAAATAAGGAGGATTACCAATAGCTACATCAAATCCTCCATTTTCAAAAATAGCTGGAAATTCTTCTTCCCAGTCAAATGGATTTATATTAGCTATTTCCTCTGATGATAAAGTTTCATCATGTAAAATGTCAGTAGCTATTAAGCTATTCCCACACCTTACATTGTCTCCTAAATAAGGCAGTACTCGTTCTTGAATTAGTTTTTGTTGTTGTTCTAATGCGTCCTTGTTTTCATCTTCAAGTACTTTTAGGAGTAAACTTAGTTTACTCACTTCTACTGCTTTAAAATCTATATCCACACCATAAATATTATTTAATAGAATTTCTTTTTTCTTTTGTATAGTTAAGTGCCATTTTCCATTTTTACTTTGATAAATTGTGTTTTTTGGAGGTTTTTCTAATTGAGAATAATAATCTATATGCCATTTTAATAAATAGTTATATGCTCCAAGAAGGAAGGAACCACTTCCACAAGCAGGATCAACTATTTTTAACTTAGCTACTTGATTAGGTGTCTTGTCTTTGCATAGCTTTCCTATTGTATTTTCAACAATGTAATCTACAATATATTGTGGTGTGTAAAACACGCCACCTGCTTTTTTTACCTCTACTTTTTCTTCTATTTTAGCTTGATGACCTTTTGTAAGTCTTATTATTTTTCCAAGGAATTGTTCATAAACATTTCCTAGTATTTCTGGAGATAAAACTGAAAATTCATAAGGACTATTGGGATAATATAAGTTTTTAATGATTTCTTTAAATATTCCATTATCTATACTGAGTTTTAATGTGAAAATATCTGCTGGTTGGCTTATTAACTTTTCTTCCTTGAAATGGAATAAACCAGAGTTATATTTTGCATCTGCTTTATAACATAGCTTTCCAAATTCTTCATAAATATTTTCATTATCTAATATATTAAATAGCTGTTTGTAAGGTTCTATTCCTCTGTCTTCTGCTATTCTCAGAAATATTAGTCTATCAATTGTTAGCTGAACAGCATAATTTAAATCTTCTACTGACAAGTCTTTATTTCTAATAGCTATGTTTCGTGCTAATATAAGCCTCCAATTTTCTATTTCTTTTAAAAATTCATCGTCTACTTGGGAACTTCCTTTTTTTGTTTTTTCTTTTGCAAAACGATTAAAACTACCTTTTAATACTGCATCTTTAGAAAGTAAATCATATATTTCATCCCACTTATCAATATATTCTTTATAGGGGTATAATTTCACTCTTCCAATTTTTGTGCTGTCATTTTTCTTAGGTCTACTTTTTGCTTCATAAATAGCTAAATGTTCAAAGTCTGTTAAAACAGATAGTATTAATTTACCACTCCAAGCATATCTTTTCAATTGGAAAGCAGGTAATTTATCATTAACAATGTCAACAGATGGTTTTTTAGCTTCAAGAAAAAACATTCTCTGACCATGAATTGTAAATGAGTAATCAGGAGCTTTAGTTTCCCACCAACTTTTATAGAGTCTTCAAGAATAACATCTCTAAATTGAGGTGCCCAATCATTCTCATTATTTACATCCCAATCTAGAGCTATGAATAAAGGATCAATAAATTCTTGTCTAACTGTTGTTTCATTGTATTTTGGGTTTTTATAAGAATCAATATTGTCCTCGAATTTTTTAACTAAAGCTTTCACTTTTTCTAAATTTTTCATTAAAAACCAACCTTAAAATTAATGAATTATGTGATTTATACTTCTTAATTATAATATAAACTTCTTAATTATAATATAAACTTCTTAATTATAATATAAACTTCTTAATTATAATATATATTTTTAAATAACAATATAAACTTCCTAATTGTTTATGTATTTCTAAATGATAATATAAATTTCTTATTAGTAATATATACTTCTTATTAATAATATAAACTTTATAATTAGGAAATAAATTTCTAAATAATAATATAAATAACTTATTAATAATA